>CAIRZD010000067.1 GCA_903882965.1 uncultured Bacteroidota bacterium | reverse complement strand
TTCTCGAAAATAAATTCTTTCTATGTAATAATACCTGATTTTAATCAACTATTAGGGGTATATACATCCAAGTGTTTACATAATAATAAATGTATTATAAATTGTAAGTATAGCATGTAAATGAGATTTGGATACCTATTAAGGTAATTCAAATTGCTAATGTATGTACGTTTTATTATCGTTGCAAAGGATCAAGAGCAAAGAGAGGAAATTCAATTTTAAACTCAGTCCCTTTATTTATTTCACTGGAGACACTTATCTTCCCCCCTAATGATTCTACATGGGTTTTTACCATGAACAGCCCCATGCCTTTACCTTCTGCAGCCCCAATGTGGAAACGCTTGTAGAGCTCGAATATCTGATCGCCGGTTTTATTAAGGTCTATGCCCATACCATTATCCTTAAAAATCAGCAGAATATTATCATCATTCTTACGGGATGTTATTTCGCAAATTAATGGCACACCGGGTTGTTTATATTTTATGCTGTTTGAAATAAGGTTGTAAAAAATGCTATGCATATAGTTAGTTACTGAATAGAATGTATCGAATTCGTTGAAGTAAGTATTAATAGCTATATCTGGATTATTGGAAAGGTTATCAATATTGCTTTTTATACTATTTACGAGGTTTGAAAAAGTTATGAGTTCTTTCTTTTCATTCACGGCGTGTTTTATCTGTGTTACCTGGTTGAGATCAATGATGACATTGTCGAGTCTTTTGATGGATTCTGAAATGCCTTTTAACAGGAATATTTTTTCATCTGTTGTGAGATCTTCATTGTTAATGAGATCATTTATGCCTAATAGGTTGGCGATAGGTGCGCGCAGGCTATGGGATACGATATAAGAGAATTGTTCGAGGTCAATATTTCGCTGCACTATTTCTTCGAGCATTTTCATGCGCTCTGATTCTGCCCGTTTTTGTTCTGTTATATCTGCTGCTATACCTAAAACAGCGTTGTTTTTTTTACCTGCAGGCTGGTAAGGCAGTTTTGTAACATGGTATACTCTTGTTTCGCCGGTATGTGTGGTGAATTTTAATTCGGGAATTATTTTTACTTCTCCTGAACGTATTACTTCGCGGTCATGTTGCAATAGCGGGTCTAATTCGTCAATAACCGGAATTGTTTTCTTTATAGACCGGCCAATCATTTCTGTAGTAGAATGCCCATGCAGGTCTGAAAAACTTTGATTAACAAAAAGGAATCGCCCTTCATAATCTTTTGCGAAAATTGATTGAGGTATCAGGTCAAGAATGAGGTGAAGGTTAGCCTCGGATTGTATGAGTGCTTGTTCTGCTTCTTTTTTTTCGGTGATATCATTTGCGATGATCAGCTTACATTTCCTGCCTTCATAATTTATTTCAACGACATTGATCTCAACTTCTATAATAGCCCCATTCTTTTTTTTGTGTTTCCAAAATCCTTTATCAGTAATATGGCTGTTTATTCTGTCCAGGTTAATGAACCGCCCTTTTTCTTCGTCAGGCCTGATATCAATAGCTGTCATTGATAAAAACTCTTCATAACTATAACCGTAATTTTTTATAGCAGCTTTATTAACATCAAGAAATTTGAAATCACTGTCAATTATCCAGGCGGGAATAGGGTTGTTCTCAAATAAATGCTTATACTTTTTTTCACTTTCAATGATTTGCATTTCGGCAAGTCGTCTGTCTGAAATATCTCTTGTAAAACCATTAAAACGGACAATCTCCCCGTTCTGCCCCTGGGTAATGAATATTTCACATTCAATATGTTTTAGCTGTGCGTTGTTTTTAGTAATTACCCGGCAAAAATATCTTTGATAGGAGAGATGCTCAAACAGATCATCGATTGTTTTCTGTACATGATAAAGATCTTCCGGATGCACCCTATTAAGGAAATTATCAAAGGAAGGGGTTACTTCTCCTACTTCATAACCCAGGATACGATAATTTTCATCCGACCAACGATGCACCTCTGTTATAAGATCCACTTCCCAGCTTCCAAAACGGGCGAGCCTTTCGGCCTCTTTCATTAATGCTTCATTCTTAATGATATCATTAAGCTTTCTTTGATATTCGGTTTCGAGCTCGTGCTTATTGATCGCATTCAAGAGTGCATTGGGCAAACGCTGTAGCCTGTCTTTCAATATATAATCCCATGCACCGTCCTTCATTATTTCTACAGCAAACTCTTCAGAAACGGTGCCTGTAATAAGAATAAAGGGGATATTGATCTCTTTGCTTTTTACTATTTTTAATGCATTTGTTGCATTGAACTGAGGCAATGAATTATCTGATAATATGGCATGATAGGTATTGTCCTGTAAGGCTTGAGTGAAGTCATCTTCAGCAGATACTATAGTAATGTCAAAGTTCAATCCAGCCTTTTCGAGTATTTTTTTAATGAGAAAAATATCAAACTCGTCATCTTCCAGCAGTAGTAAATTCAACTTTTTCATAGCCTGTTCTTTATAGTAAATCCGGGGTATTCTATATTTTTCAGTAAGTATTATTGTTGCTGGTCTTTATATATTGGTGATTGGTTAAGGAGCAGCCAATACATTCTAAGGCTTGCGATCGCCTCGCTGAATGACTCAAAATTTACCGGTTTTACGATATAACTGTTTACACCCAGTTTATAGCTTTCAATTATATCCTCTTCTTCTTTTGAAGAAGTTAAAACAACTACCGGGATCATTTTAGCATTTTCATCTGCCTTCATTTGCCGAAGTATTTCGAGCCCACTGACTTTGGGCAGATTAAGGTCGAGCAATATTAATTTGGGATATACCGATCTGTTATTTGCAGCATATTTTCCTTTAGAAAAAATATAGTCTAACGCTTCAGCTCCATCATCAATATGTATGAGATTATTTGCAAGGTTATTTTTTTTAAAACTTCTTATAGCCAGCTCCGCTTCTTCAGGATTGTCTTCAATAAGCAATATGTCAATTTGTTGTTCCATCGTGGTTAATTTATATGATCAATTATTGGCAAACTAAAATTAAATGTTGCTCCTTTATCTACTTCGGCTTCTGCCCATACCAGTCCGCCATGTTTTATTATAATTCTTTGCACGAGAGCAAGCCCAACACCTGTACCTTCAAATTCTGATTGCTTATGCAGCCGCTGGAAAACCCCAAATAATTTATGGACATATTGCATGTCAAAACCTACACCATTATCCTTCACTGAATAAACGATATAACTGTCTTTTTGAGAAGAGGTTATCTCAATACATTGATTTTCACGTTTGCCGGAGTATTTTACTGCATTAGAGACCAGGTTACTCCATACCTGTCGTATCAATGTACTGTCGCATACTACAGGGGAGAGTTTTCCTATGTCAAATTGTATGGGTTTGCCCGCAATAGCCATTTGTTCTGAAATGACAAGTTGCACCAAGGCATTCATATCAGTATTGTGTTTAGTTAATTCTTTTCTGCCCAAGCGGGCAAGATTTAATAATTCATCAATGAGCTTGCCCATACGGTGGGTATTGTTCACGATTATGCTTATTAAACGATCTCCATCAGCATCGAGTTTATCTTTATATTCTTTTCTGAGGATCTCAGAATATCCGTTAATTATGCGAAGTGGCGCCCTGAGATCATGCGCTACGGAATAAGAGAAAGATTCCAGTTCTTTATTTGCGGCCTCAAGACTTGCTGTGCGTTCGGATACTATATGTTCAAGTGACTGATTAAGCTTAATGATGTCGTCTTCTATTTTTTTTCGGTCAGAGATATTCCGTATTGCAGATTGTGTGCCTATCACTTTGCCGTTTTCAATTACTTTGCACACCCTTACTTCGAGCCATATCCTTGTACCATCTTTACGGAGCCCCTCATATTCAAAAGTGGCAGGTACTTCTTCGCCTGCTACTCTCCTGTTATGCCTGTCGCGTAGTATTTCCCGAAATTCGGGTGAAACATAATCTTCAAGTACCAGATTTTCAAGGTCGGCGACCTCAAGGCCAAATAGCTTGAGGAACTGATCATTTGCATATAATACCTTCCCTTGGGGGTCGTCAATCATTAGCCCGTCAAGAATGTTTTCTACAACCTGCTGATAGCGCTGTTGTGAATGGAAATTTAGTTCCTCGGCTTTCTTTCTATATGTAATATCCCTTGCTATTTTTGATGCGCCAATGATTTCCCCCTTGCTATTTTTAATGGGAGATATAGTTAGTGATATATCTATGACCGTGCCATCCTTCTTTATACGTTCGGTTTCATAATGTGCTACGTAATTCCCTTCCCTGATCTTATCGATTATTTCCTGTTCTTCAAATTTATGGTCAGGAGGTATTAAGATTGAGATTGGTTTGCCAATGACTTCTTTGGCTGTATAACCGAATATTTTCTCTGCAGCTTTGTTCCAACTGGTTATTGTTCCATCAAGTTTTTTGCTGATAATTGCATCGTCTGAAAAATTGATTATTGATTCAAGTAGTGATATGTCATTACCCTCTCTTATCATCCCGGCATAATTTTTTTGTTCACTCTGATAAGAATTACAAACATAAAAATTTGATTATCCACTATATCCCTATGCAAGCAATGCTAATAAATAAGTAATATTGGGATAATTAAATATTTATCTAAAAGTAGTCAATAATGCACCCTATAAAATAGCCTATTAGAGCTATTTTTTAAAGTAGGGTGGTGGGCTATTTTTACTCCATCTTATTTTTTTGGGAATAAGCAATTGCTGTTCGTTTATAAAAAAATCTCTTTGCGTAGCTACTTTTATGAATAAGTGATAAAGGATTTTTTATATATAGCGT
>CAIRZD010000066.1 GCA_903882965.1 uncultured Bacteroidota bacterium | reverse complement strand
CTGCACACCCATCTCCATTATCAGCGCATAATGGATTCTTAGGGTGCAGGCATTTTAGCAAAACAAATAACTGGCTACAGGAGATAGGGGAGAAACCGATAGACTGGTCTTTACAATAATTAAAGGAAAGAATGAAAGCTGTAAAAAACATACTTGGGCATATATTTATCGTGTATGCAATGATCATATTTATCATTACTATGCTCATTGTGTTTATTCCCATTTGGATCATATCCTATACTCCTGAGCCATTTAGGGCAAGAGCATTACATATTGTTTTCAGGGTGTGGATGGGTATTTATATGCCATTAATGCTATGTCCCGTCTTTCGCAAAGGGAAGAAGAACTTTAAAAAAGGGGAGCGGTATGTAGTCGTTATTAACCACAATTCACTTGCTGATATACCTGTTTCATCTCCCTGGATACCTGGACCTAATAAAACACTCGCAAAAGTTGAGATGTCTAAAATACCACTGTTTGGGGTTATTTATAAGTGCGGCTCTATAATTGTAGATAGAAAAAATGAGAACAGCCGCAGGGAAAGCTTTACCAAAATGCAAGAAACACTCAACATGGGCATTCACTTATGCCTGTATCCTGAAGGAACCCGTAATAAGACCTCACAGCCCATGCAACCCTTTTTCGACGGTGCTTTTGTAACTGCTGTAAAGGCACAAAAACCAATAATGCCCGGTGTAATATTTAATACCGGAAAAATTTTGCCATACTATAAAAAATTCTGGGCATTGCCAATGCCTGTTCGCATTCATTTCCTTGAACCAATACCAACTGAAGGGTTAACTTTGAATGACGTTCCTGCTTTAAAGGAGCGGGTACATAATATTATGTCAACCTATTACGTGGCAAATCAAAACCGCAAAGCATGACCTTCAGTATTATAGGTACGGGTAATATCGCCTGGTTTTTCGGCAATAGGCTGGTAACCGGAAGGCATAGTTGTATTGGTGTTTATAGTCGTAATACAAACGCAGCTAAAGAGCTTGCCGGGGCTTTGATCGCCAATAAACACGGTGCAATCAATGATATAAAAGATGGAGAAGCGGATATATGCTTCCTTGCGGTTTCAGATATAGCCATTGATGAAATTGCATCCGGGCTTTCATTTAAAAATACAATGTTGGTTCATACTGCAGGGGCAGTGGGGATAGATAGTATCATAGGATCAGCCAAAGATTGTGCCGTACTATGGCCTGTGTATTCTATTTTGAAAAATAATCTTCCGGATCACCGTAACATCCCTTGCGCATGGGAAGGGTCTACACCTAAGGCCGAAAAGTATATACAATCTATAGGACATGCCATAACTGATGTACTGTTTGAAGCCAAATATGAACAAAGAAAATGGCTGCACCTCAGTGCTGTATTCAGCAACAACTTTATTAACCACCTGATGGCAATATGTGAGCGGGTATGTATTGAAAACAATTTACCATTTTCCACTTTACTTCCAATCATAGAACAAACCTTTGACCGTATAAAAAACGACTCCCCGAAGAACCTGCAAACAGGCCCTGCCATACGCAGGGATACAACAACTATACAAGAGCATATTGCGTTGCTGAATAACCATCCTCATTGGCAAAAAGTATATGAGGCTATAACAGCTTCCATACAAACACCAAATCCATAAAGAATTGACTTTTTTTATTGTATGTTGTCATACTCAAAATTTATATGTTTTTTAAAGGTTTAGGGGTAAACTTATTTACCTTTGCCGCAAATTCCATCAAATAATTGCATGTATACTATAAAATTTAATTTTGAGGAAAAAGGTTTATCACCGGTAGTCCTTGAAAATGTAGCACCTGGCCAGAGTATTCTTGAAGTTGCATTAGACAATAATATTGAGCTGCACCACAACTGTGGCATGGTATGCGCATGCAGTACCTGTCATTTATACGTTGAATCGGGGGATGAATTTTTACCCGAACTATCTGACCGCGAAGAAGATTTCATCGACCGCGCCGTAAGCCCAAGAATAAACTCGAGATTAGGATGCCAGTGTATCCTTGAAAATGGTAATGGCATGATCGAAGTAACATTACCTGATCAAACACAGTTTCTTGGTGAATAACTATTTTTATATCCCCAAATTTTCAAATTAACATGTCACATTACGAACCACCAATACATTGGAAAGACCACGAAGACATTGCTATGAAACTCTATGAACGTTTTGGTGATGATTTTGGTGAAAATAAGATATACCGTATACGTTTCACCGAACTTATAGAGTGGGTAATGGAAATTCCTAATTTTGCCGGTAAGCGCGAAGAATGTAATGAAGGCCACCTCGAAATGATACAATCCGGTTGGGTATACGAGTGGCGCGATAACCAGAAATAATTATATTTCATAGATGAATTTGCTTGAATTATTTGCGCCTGTAACCACTTTTGTATTTGATATAGATGGGGTACTAACAGATGGTAGCCTTCATCTTACTGAAGATGGTTTTGCTATGCGTAGTATGAATGCAAAGGATGGATATGCACTGCAACTCGCCATACAAAAAGGCTATAAAGTATGGGCCATTTCCGGTGGAAAATCCGAAGCAGGTCGAACAAGGCTTAATGATCTCGGGGTCGAGCAAGTGCACACGGGCATAGGACACAAAAAAGAATTCCTACAGGAAATGTCTGCTTCGCTGAATGTTCCTTATGAGCAAATGCTATACATGGGCGATGATATTCCTGACTATGCGGCAATGCAAATATGCGGTTTGCCATCCTGTCCAAACGATGCCGCTCCCGAAATAAAGCAGGTAGCTAAGTATATTTCTCCTTACACCGGCGGCAAAGGCTGTGTTCGTGATGTAATAGAAAAGGTACTGAAACTAAACGGGCATTGGGATTTACCTGAATAAACTATTTTCATATTACCGTGCGATAAACACAGGTATATCTATCATATGCCTTACCGTATTGATAGTTTCCCCGAAAAGCCAGTCCAGAGCAGTTTTGTGGCCATGGCTGCCAATCACTAATAGGTCGCAATTATTTTCCTTTATTATCCGGGCTATTTCTGCCGAGCGGTTTTTATACCCTAAAATACCGGATGAGCTATATCCTTTTGCTTCTAATAGCTTCACATATTGATCTATGTGATCCCTGTCTTTTCTGGTCTCATAATCATGCGCTTCACTACCCATCATACTTGCTGATACACTTTCTACTACATGTATCAATACCAGCTTTGTCTGTGGCGCGGCCAGCTGCATTGCATAATGAAGCACCTTAAGGTCATTGTCGCCATAATCGAGTGCCAATGCTATTTGTTTAAACTGGTTAACTACCGTGTCAAGCGTATGTGGTATGTTTCCATGCACACTGATATTGCTCGCTCTTCTTTTCAGTAGAATAGGGTACACAGTGGTTACCAACAATAATACAGCAACCAATACCACAAAAAGCGACAGCAAGCCTTGTGCCCATACATTACTTCCGGTCATCCAATCTCCAACACTTTCAAGGAAGAGCTTCATGTTCAACACCACTATCAGCGCCGCTACGCACCAGGATGCGATCTTAGTAGTCAGGCTAATTGTATGGACTCCCATTTTATTCCTGTCGCTTACAAAATGTATCAGTGGTATTACTGCAAATGCCAGTTGCATGCTCAGCAATACCTGGCTGAAAATGAGCAACTGATCCACCATTTTTTCGCCGGCAATAAGTATTACTATCAAAGTAGGAACGATTGCGAGCAGGCGGGTAATAAGCCGCCGTACTATCGGGTTGATACGTATACGTAAATATCCTTCCATCACTATTTGCCCTGCAAGGGTACCCGTAACTGTAGAGCTCTGCCCAGCCGCAATCAATGCTACTGCAAACAATATCGGAGCCCATTTGCTGCCAAGTAGGGGGGCAAGCAATTTATGTGCATCCTGTAGTGATGCAATATCATGATGACCGGAATTGAAAAAGACAGAAGCGGCCAATATTAATATCGCGGCATTTACAAAGAACGCAATATTCAGCGCCAGTGCGCTGTCTATAGCATTCATCTTTAACGACTTCATTATAGAGCCATGATTGCGGTTTATCTTACGGGTTTGTACAAGCGCTGAATGCAGGTATAAATTATGTGGCATCACTGTTGCACCTATAATACCTATTGCCACATAGAGTGCGGCATGATTTGGCAGGTAGGGCACAAACCCCTTTACGACCTCGTGCATATCAGGTTTTGCCAAAAACATTTCTGTTAAAAAACAGCCACCAATGATAGCGATCAATGTAATAATGAAAGCCTCCAGTTTCCGCATACCGAGCTTTTGTAAATAAAGCAGTAGTATCGTATCCAGCAGCGTAACGAGTACTCCCCAAATAAGTGGCATGCCAAATAAAAGATTCAGGCCTATTGCCATACCCAACACTTCGGCAAGATCGCAGGCAGCTATGGCAATTTCGGCAAGAAGGTACAGGATAAAATTGATAGCCGGCGGATAAACCTCTCTGCTGCATTGTGCCAGATCGCGGCCCTGAACGATTCCCAACCGTGCGCTGAGCGACTGTAGCAGCAACGCCATAAAATTGCTCATGAGCAGCACCCATATGAGCCCGTAGCCAAACTGGCTGCCACCTGCAATATCAGTAGCCCAGTTGCCGGGGTCCATATAACCCACACTTATTAAGTATGCCGGCCCGAAGAATGCAAACACCTTCTTCCAGCGGTTTCCAGCTTTTGACGGGTCTATTTTCTGGTGTACCTCGCTTAGCGAATTTTCGTGATCCGAATGACTCATTATTAGGCAAATCTAATTATTTATTTTAGATTAACCTTTGTAAATTTTAAATCAGGTTTTGACGCATGATTATTATTTCTACATATTGTCGAGCTTTTCCTTCAACTGTCTTGTCATTCCGTTTGTATAGGCTTTCCACTTTTCAATTACTTCAGCCATATCTGTAGGTAATTCCGAGTCAAACTGCATCCATTCGCCGGTGGTGGGGTGGGTGAAGCCCAGTTCTTTGGCATGTAGGGCCTGGCGGGTGAGTATGCTAAAGCAATTATCTATAAACTGTTTGTATTTATTGAATACCGTCCCTTTTACAATCCGGTCACCACCATAGGTTTTGTCATTAAAGAGCGGATGGCCTATGTACTTCATATGTACACGTATCTGGTGTGTGCGACCGGTTTCCAGGCGCATTTCTACAAGGGTTACGTAGTTAAACCGCTGCAGCACTTTATAATGCGTTATTGCATCCTTACCATAATCTCCATCTGGGAAGGCATCCATTATTTTGCGGAAGCGCAGGTTTCGGCCCACGTTCACGTGTATGGTGCCTTCATCTTCGGCGAGGTCGCCCCAAACAAGGGCTATGTAGCGGCGGTGTACAGTATGTTTTTTGAATTGTAATGCCAGTTTGGTCATCGCCTCATCTGTCTTGCCTATTACTACCAGCCCCGAGGTGTCTTTATCTATACGGTGCACGAGGCCCACACGTGAAAGCTCATCGAGCGGCACCTGCGTGGTGCGGAAGTAGAACGACAAGCCATTTACCAGCGTACCTGTATAATTACCACAACCGGGGTGCACTACCATGCCAGCGGGTTTGTTGATGATCATCAGCGCATCATCTTCATAGGCTATATTCAACGGAAGGTCTTCGGGGATTACTTCCTGGCTTTCTGGTTTGCGGGTTTCAAATACTACGATGGTATCATTGGGGCGTACCCTGTAATTAGACTTTACTACCTGGTCGTTTACAATTATAAAACCCTCCTCTATGGCTTGCTGCACCTTATTACGGGTGGCGCCTTCCAGGCGGTTCATGATAAATTTATCAATACGCAGTGGCTCCTGGCGCTTGTCGGTGACAATGCGCAGGCGCTCAACGGGTACGTCATCGGTCTCACTTATCTCCGCTTCGGGGTCTTCGTCATCCCACACATCTTCTATATGTTGTTCATTGGCCATGGTGCAAAGGTAACCTCTAAAACCCCAAACCCCTAAAGGGGCTTCATTTTTTAAAATGTCCCATTTTTTTGTGAAAATTTTGTTTTTTATTAGTTGGGTGATAATCAGTGGGTTTATTGTGCTAAATGTCACGTTTATGTAGCGGGAATATCTCAAAATGCTACATGTGGGGGCTTTTGCCTTGCTTGCCTTATTACGATATCCCTAAAATATACTTTCACAAATTACAACCATCTCAAAATAATAAAAGTGGGAAAGTTTTTGCAATTATTGATGGGAGACAACGATTAGAAACGATTTGGAAATTTATTGACGGAGATTTCCCATTGGCAGAAGACTTTAAATATTTAAAAGATGAAAAAATAAAACCTGGTGGTCTAACATATTCTGACTTAGCAAAGAAATATCCTAAATTAAAAGTGAAGTTTGATAATATTAGTTTGCCAATAATGTTTATTATCACAGATGATCTTGAGTTAATAGAAGATATGTTTTCTAGGCTAAATGAAGCAGTACCATTAAATGCCGCAGAAAAAAGAAATGCAATTGGCGGGATAATGGCAAAACAGATTACCAAAGTTTCACTAAATAAATTTTTCAAAGAAAATGTAAATTTTTCAAATAAACGTTACCAACATAAAGAAGCGGCAGGTAAAATCTTATTTCTAATATTTTGTCTTACAAAAGGGCAAAAGAAAATTGTCGATACCAAAAAGGTTTATTTAGACGAGTTTGTTTCTTCACACAAAAATAAAAATGAGAAGGAAGTACAACCAATTGTGAAAGAAGCAGAAATTATATTAAATGAAATGTCGAAGATTTTTATTAAAAAAGACCCATTATTGAAAGCACAAGGTACCTTCCCAATTTATTTTTTATTAGTACGGGATTACATTGCTGAAAAAAAGCTTCAAAAATTTTCCAGAAAAATGCTCAATGATTTTAAAGAAAAGCTTGAAAAAAATCGTGCTAAAGCAGAGAAAAAAATTGCTTCTGCCGAATTCGAGTTATTGGAATATGATAGACTTCCTCAACAAGGTACTAACGATGCAAGTTCTATTACAACAAGACTTAGAATATTAAAATCACAACTTGGTTTATAGAAATGAATTCTCGTCTGGCGCAGGTCTGTAGTATGCCCTAAGCCAAGCAGAATTGGTCTAAATATTTTTCCGCAAACAAATATAGGTATACACACCCCGCATAAGTACCAGTGCTATTAATTAGCTAAATGCAAGTGCTCAACATATCCTTCGGCAGGGCTCAGGATGACAGCTATTATTGGGCTACTATTTAGTTAATTGCACGTGTTTAGCACATCCTTCGATAAGGTTCAGGAAGATCGTTATTGGGCTACTGTTAATCAGGCCTGTGTTTTTTCCTTATATTCAAGAACGGCTTCTGCCTGTAGGCGCGAAACAGAAGGGAATTCTTCCAGGAACTCTTCTAAAGTGCTATCTACAAGGTAATCGAACAAAGAACTCACTGATACACGAGTGCCTTTAAAAACAGGTGCGCCACGGGCAATTTCCTTATCTACAGTTACATATTCACCAAGAAGAGCGTTTTTCATTTCGATTGAAGTTAATCATTTTTCCCTGAGTTAGCTCTATATAGCTACAACAGACTGATTTCTGCCTTGACTTGTGAGGTGTTGCGGTAGTGGAGCGTTGGTATTGTTTTTTTTGCGGTTAGCCTATTTTAATTTCTTTCACCCCAATGTTTGAAATCATATCTTCATACCTCATGATGCTTTCTTTTTCTTCACGTTTTATGGATGTGATACTTACTGTGAATACTTTGCCATCACGATTCATGAGAAGGTCGTTGTTGTTGTCACCGGTGCCGCCTGTTTTGTGAAAGTGTATGATCTTCTGCATGGTGAATTCATTTTTAGCTTTCAGCCAGTCATCAAACCATTGTTCCCGCTGACGGATCACCTGCTTAGCATATAGCTGTGCGGAGGACCATATTAATGGCGATGCGGCATCTTTTGTAATGTAATATATTTGTTTTTCATCCCATCTTATTTCATGAATGACCGTCTCTGTGTTTTGTTCAAAAATCAATAGTGTGAATGGCTCAATGCCTTCAAAATTGTATTGCCCAAGGAAATGATGCACATTGTTG
This sequence comes from uncultured Bacteroidota bacterium, assembly GCA_903882965.1. Taxonomy (GTDB): domain Bacteria; phylum Bacteroidota; class Bacteroidia; order Chitinophagales; family Chitinophagaceae; genus Nemorincola. Next base: position 524 of record CAIRZD010000066.1, on the reverse strand, counting down.
TAGCTGAAGAAATCGAGCAGCATAATACCGCGGCTGAGGCGGTAGGGTGGGTGATGCTCATGCCTTTCGAAAGCACCATTTAAAATGCAGAGGGTAAATGTTGTTTCTGCGGCGGCAAACCATGTGCCGTTAGCATCCATGTCTTTTGGAAAATAAACGTTTGTGCCGTGTATCGTATATTTTTCAGGGGGTAATGCAATTTTTCTTTGCTGCCCTTCATCCCGGTTGGATGTGAGGATAAAGGATTTGTTGTTTAAGGGCAGGTATGTTACGGTGCACATGGGCCTTTTATTCTTTTACGCAACCAGTTTAACTTTTCCTAATTCGGCAGACAATGCGTGTATGGCATCTTCATTTTTTTTAGCCTGATCTGCTGATGGATGTTTTAGCCCTGTTTTATAATGGTTTAATAAAGTTCTGTTGATACCTATCTTACCTGATATGGCAGATAAATTCAGATAATTAAAAGTCTCAAAAAATGCAACCAAGTCATATTTAAGGTCAAATTCTATATTGTTCCAATT
>CAIRZD010000065.1 GCA_903882965.1 uncultured Bacteroidota bacterium | reverse complement strand
CCCCCTCCTGTTTTTAGGAGGGAGCAGGGGGTGGTTAACTTCTCAGCAAGCCCAATTAATAATGTCTTGGTGAGCCCCGCCGAACCATGACCAGCTGAGAGTATATATAATGCTTAATCCTTGTACTACCGGTATGGTTACCTTTGCATAACATGGACATCCACTCCAAAGAAACCCGCAGCTACAACATAAGCCGCATCAAAGGCAAAGACCCCAAGCCCGAAACGCTCATGCGCCGTTTCCTATAATATTCGTCATTGCGAGGCACGAAGCAATCTCAAGATATACGTACTTTTATCACATGGACACCCACTCCAAAGAAACCCGCAGCTACAACATGAGCCGCATCAAAGGCAAAGACACCAAGCCAGAAACGCTCATGCGCCGTTTCCTATAATATTCGTCATTGCGAGGCACGAAGCAATCTCAAGATATACGTACTTTTATCACATGGATGTGCACTCCAAAGAAACCCATAGCTACAACATGAGCCGCATTAAAAGCAAAGGCACAAACCCGAAATGTTCCAATAATTTTTTACAAACGTGACTTATAAGCGAATGTAAAAATGGCGCAGACCCCTATTTTTACTTAGTGGAAGAACTAGAAATCTTTTTAATAGGAGACCAACTCACCACGTGCCCGTATTGTGGGGCAAGAACTCATTTTGATCAATTTGATACCAAAACTGAAATGTACCAAGTACATACCTGTTTAGCACCAGAATGTTCTTTCATATTTATAGGTATGGAAGATTAAATTTCTTTAACGCCACAGGCTATTAAATATTCAAAAATCGGGTCATAAATTTTCGATGATCTAGTAATATCCTCCTCATCTCCTTCTGGCACCCATATTATCATCCCTTCTCTAGCCCTTGTTAACAGGACGCGATATTTATTTAATAAAAACTGTTGGTCCTGAGACTGATTAATATTGCCCCATTTTGTTCCAGTAAAACTTTTATAAGCCCAACTGTCCCCTTCTCTTCTTAGATCTCCATCCCAACAAATACCTGCCCAATCAATTTCTAAGCCCTGTATTTTATATTCTGTAGCTACTATTTCTAAATAATACGAAGATCTAACATCATCCTCATCATTAAGAAACCAATAAGGAACATTAATTTCTTCTTTAGTATTTATCCCATAAGGCCGCAAGCGCAGCCCTCCGGAACTTGCAACCAGTCCAATTCTTTTGTTCCCTTGCTTTAATTTTGTTAACCATTCTTTTGCCTGCTGTAAATCTCTGGTAATAAAGATTTCATATTTTTCATGGATTGCAGAATAAAGTTCTTTTGCTTTTACAGGCTCATTATCAATGACAGCATTAACCCAATCATTTAATTTATTTGCCTTGAACGACCGTTGGCTTACGGATAGGTGGAGGCTTTCATTAGTTTGTATATCGATATTATTTGGCTTTTTCTCAAAAAGGGTACTTATAGATTTATTAGGATCGCCAAACAATAACTCTGGAGAAATATGGACTTGCCAATGACTATATTTTTCCTTTAAAACTCGCCCCCATTCTCCAATACCAGCTTCGCCAGTATTTATTTCTTGGCCATTACCCACTAATGCAATTATCACAGCCCAATCTTGATGCCTGTCCATTATTTCAAAAATAATTTCAGCCTCAGATTTTCTAATTAAAATCTTCTTTTCATTTTCTACTCTGCTTTGAACAGCCTTGTTATAAAAATTTGTAGCATCCCAACATCTTTGCGCTTCATCAAATATCGTAATCGTTTCAAATGGAGCTACTTGTTTTCTGACATTATCCTTAATAAACGTATGTATATTTTGAATTTTAGATTTTATTTTTTGATGTGAATCACTTTTTGATGGCTTCTTTAAAGCTTTATTGAAATTATAATTAACTTTCTCTCTGCTATATTCGTCTCTTGCTAAAGCTTCTTTTAATACGGCAACAAGTGGCCCATTACCTGAAAAATAGGCGGCACTAGATTTATTTTTCTCAATAAATTCTTCTTTATGAATGATATTTAACCCAACAAGAGTTTTCCCTGCACCAGGGACTCCAGTTACGAAACAAACCATTTTCTTGTTGTTTCTTTTCGCATTTTCTATAACATCAATTACATACTTTGTTGTCAGGGATAAATTTGTAGCACTATACGTTGTTATTGCTTCAACCCTTTGCCCCGCAAAAAGTGCTTGAGCCGCTTGTATGATTGTAGGCGTGGGGCTGTAGACACTATTTTCCCATTCATTTGCATCTATACCTTTATTTACACTATTGGAATATAAATGGTAAGATGAATGAATTAACCCCTCTAAGTTTTTGCCATTTGCCATTATTGTTGGCTTTACTAAATTGTTGCCATCCTTAGAATCTAAAAAGGAAATGCTTGGCCCTAATGGCGCTAACAAAATTGGAATTATTGTTTTGCCTCTACTTTGCAAGTGAAAATCTTTTAAATCGAGTGCATAATCTTCCACTTGTCTTTTATCTGCTAACTCAAATATTTTTCTATCGTACTTAAATTCGATAATGAAAATTAAGTCATGCGCTATGATGACAGCATCTATTCTTGTAAGAAGTCTCAGTATTTCATATTCCAGTAAGATAGTCCAATCGTTGGCATTCGGATGTTTTGCACAAATACTTTGTAAATGTGATTTTAAAATCTCTATCGAACTTTCCCATGAATCAAATTGGATTGTCCAAATTTGAACATGTTGAGTTGCGCCTTTATCCAGTTTACCTTTTATGGAATTATTACTTTCTGACAAAAAACCACGCACACTATTTCTATAATATGCCTGGCTCATTTCTTGAATTCTTTAGAGTTAAAAAATTCAGAGTAGGAAACCTCTAAAGCGATAATTATTCGTTCTAATACTTCAACTGAGATATTACGACGACCATTTTCAACATCGGTCATATAAGTGCGGTCAACGTTTGCTTTATTCGCTAACGCTTCTTGGGATAATTCGAGCTTATGCCTAAGCTCTTTTATTCGCTGACCAACTTTTAACTTAATGTCCACGCCAACAAGGTATACCTATGTGGCATTTAAGTCAACGGACTTTAAGTGTCATTTATTAATTTTGCAGGTATTAAACGTAAAATATCAGATGAATAAAAGTTTAGAGAATTGCCAAGAGGATAATCTTATCAAGGCGAAAAAGAAATTTGTCAACATTATTGAGTACTTAAATGAGTTATTTCAAGAAAGCCCTATTTCTCTTTATTCTACAAAGGAATTGAGTGTAATTGATCTCGAATCTTTTATTCCTTTAAGACCATTGGTTTTTATGGATGACAAGATTATTGAGGATAATCTTAGAATGATTGAAAGTTACATGCCAGAGATATTATTTGCGTTCTCAATTGTTTCAAATAATAATGAAACACTGAATGGAGTTATACAAAAGCTATGCAAAAAGAAATTTCCTTATACAAAAACATTGTTTTCAAAATTTTTCTTGCAACATAAAATCGTAACCCTTTTAGAAACAATATTATTTGCAGATATTTTCAATGGTGTTTGGAATGGGGAAATAAAGGCAGATATATGCTATGTTAATAAAGAACATTCTGAAATAAGATTTTATCACTATTTCGAGGTTAGACAATTATTAATAGAATTGCTTGAAAGAATTTCTATCAAGACTACTATTAATGATGGGAGTGAAAATGAAAAAAATTGTAGGAGAATTATTTTTCAAATTGTAAAGTAGTCCAACAATCCCATAATCAATTTAATCAAGGTTCACACAGCACTCACTTGACCTCACCCTCTCCCACAGCCTGCCCTGAGCCTGTCGAAGGGGAGAGGGTCGGGGTGAGGCTCTTCTCCAGCAGCCCCTTATCCGTTATCAGCCCTGCCGCATACTGTTGCACATCGCTCAGCCGCACCACCAGCGTTAGGCAGTAAGGCGCTATGCCGCCGGCAGGTGCGCCCTCCCGCGTATCCTTGCAGCCATAATATACACTCAGTGCCACATACTTTATTTCGCTGTCTTTAAACTCATCCAGCGCCGCCAGCGAGGGCAGCAGGCAGTTCGTCGTCGCCAGTTGTGCTATCCGTTTTTCAGTCGTCTTGCTCAGGTTGTAAGTATCACCATCCTTCACCGCCCATATATACAAGGTCAATGCCGTATCGTTATACATGCAAAAGCTATACGGCGCCCCTGTATACAGAAACTCCGCCGCCACACTCGTCTTGTTCGTAGTAGTAAGGAAGAAGTGCCGCAGCGGCGCAAAATGTTTTATCAGCAGTAGGTCGGCTGTGGTCTTATTTTTCGGCATCGAGTCTATGCGCACCTCAATGTCCTTTATTATAGTATTTACATCATTTGCCTGCCCTTGAGTATACAGCCCTACGTTTTGCTGCGTCGTACGCATACAGCTTTGCAGGCTTGGCAGCATACCACCCTCAGCAGCATGCTTTTTTTCCTGCCCGTATGCCCCCATCATCACCAACACACAACCCACCACTAAACCCAACTTTTTCATACCCCTGTTTTTCATAAAATTAATAACAAAACCTCATATACAATCGTGCCATCACAAGGGGGATTACTTTCTTATTTTCTATCCCGCAACCCCCACTTACTATGGCTCATTCCGCCAAAATTGAACCTGATCAAATGGTTTAGCGCACCAATCTGCACTTCAACCCACACCCCTGCACAAAGTTCCCCAGCTCAATTGATAGCGTCTCCCGGCGGCGCTAAATTGTACCTGCCTGCCGGCAGGCAGGTTCGCTACATTTCAGCGTATAGTTTCTTTTCGCGCGGAGCGATTCGACAAAAGTCGTCTTTCTTTTGTTACTTTCGGAGCCTGCACTGAGCTTGCCGAAGTGGCGAAGCAAAGAAAGTAAAGAGAAGTAGGACAAGTAACATGAGCAAACAGCAAAACGAAAAGGTATATACACTTCCCATCCTCTCTCAAACCCTTCCCCGAACTTTACACTTTCATCAGCCCTCTAAAATAGACAACAAATTTTTGATGATAGAACCGGTGAAGTCGAGGCATGATGACGCCTTTTTTAGCTCTTTGAAAATGATATAGCCGGGCCCTAATCAAAAGGTCTAGTGCTTGCAATCTGCGATTCAACACACGCCCCTGCACATAGTCGCTCTGTCAAATCGATAGCGTCTCCCGACGGCGCTAAATTGTATTCGCTACATTTCAGCGCATAGCTAGCCCTTCGGCATGCGGAGCATTTTGCCGGAGGGGGCCCTTTTCTTTGCTACTTTCTTTTGGGCAAGCAAAAGAAAGTAGAGAGCAGCAGGTCCAGATAACATGAGTAAACACAAACAAAAAGGTATATACACTTTCCACCCCCTTTCAAACCCCTCCACGAACTTTACACTTTCATCAGCCCTCCAAAATAGACAACAAATTTTTGATGATAGAACCACTGCAGCACATGCATGATATCACCCTGCGCTCATTCGACCCCACCCTCTCCTTTAGCCTGCCCTGAGCTTGCCGAAGGGGAGAGGGCCGGGGAGAGGTTTACAACAATCAACATTATATCAACACCAAATGAATAACCTAAAACCCATACACCCAAAAAACAAAAATGCCGCACATCTGCGACATTTCCGTGACATTAAAAACCAAATATTATCTGTTTATCAACCCCTTATCAAAAAAAATATTTCCGCCACAAATGAGACATTTTATATGATATCATCCACTCATCAACCCAGGTCTATCTCCGTATTATCACCTATGTTCAGGCTCTGGCTCAGACCCCGCACATACGCGTCGTTCCCTATTATTGAGGAGTTGAGCACCACCTGCTGCAGCTCCGCATACGACCCTATGATCGAGTCACTGACTATAGAAGATTCCATCTTCGTGTATTCGCCTATCGTTACATTTGGTCCTATGATGCAGTGGCGTATCGTGCAGCCCTCAGCTATACTCACCGGTGGTATTATCACCGTACTGTCAAATGAGGGTATTTCCCTGCCGGGGTTTGCATCTGCCATCTGCTTCAGCAGTATGGCGTTGGTCGAGAGCAGCGTTTCCTTCTTTCCACAGTCAAACCAGTTATTCACCCGGAAAGCGTGGAATTTTATACCATCCTCTATCATATGCTGCAGGGCATTAGTGAGGTGGTATTCGCCGTTCTCGTCAGCAGTATTGTTGAGGTGTGTTTCCAGGGCAGCATACATGGCGGTCGTCTCCTTTATATAGTAGATGCCCACCATTGCCATATTACTCTTAGGTATCAGCGGCTTCTCCACCATCCTGATAACTATATCTTTATCATTAAGTTCCGCCACACCAAAACTACGCGGGTCATCCACTTTTCGCACACCTATCTGGGATACGCTGCTGTTCATAATATCCTTTACATTATAGTCACACACAGTATCACCTAGCACTATCATGACCTCATCGTTTTGTACGGCTTCTTTTGTGAGCCATATGGCATGGCCTGTGCCGCGGCGGTCGTTCTGGGTAACAAAAGTATGTTTAAGGTGTGGGTATGTTTTATCTATATATCGCTGTATCTTTTCACCGAGATAGCCTATCACGAAAACGAATTCTGTAACGCCGGCATCAAGCAGTTGGTCTACGATAACGCCAAGTATAGTTTTGCCGGCAATAGGTATGAGTGCTTTGGGCTGAGTGTATGTAAGCGGGCGCAACTTGGTACCCGCTCCGGCAACCGGAATTATTGCTTTCACAAAAAAGAATTGAGCGTTAAAAATACTACTTAATCGTGAATTAGCATGGTGTATAATGAGTAATAAAGCAAAGATAATATGAAAATGAATTACAACTGAGTGCATGCAGAAATTGCATATCTGTTTACTAAAAGCGGCCTCTAAATGCTTAGCTTTCTATAAAAGCCGTACCTTTGCAGCCATTTTATACTTATGTCGGTACCTATACAAATCGTTGATGATGTTGTAATAAAATTCGCGGGGGATAGTGGGGATGGTATGCAACTTACCGGAAGCCAGTTTACCAACAGCAGCGCTCTTATAGGCAATGACCTTTCTACCTTCCCTGATTTCCCGGCTGAAATACGTGCACCACAAGGTACTGTACCGGGTGTGAGTGGTTACCAACTTCATTTTTCGAGCAAAAAGATATTTACACCGGGGGATAATTGTGATGTGCTGGTAGCTATGAATGCTGCCGCGCTAAAGGTGAACCTGAAAACATTAAAACCAGGTGGCATTATCATAGTTGATATCAATGGTTTTGACAGTAAGAACCTGCGGCTTGCTAACTATACAGACGGTGTGAACCCGATAGAGGATGGTTCATTGGTAGGTTATGATCTGCATAAAATGGACATAACAAAGCTGACGAGAGAGGCACTGAAAGATATACAACTGGGTACTAAAGAAAAGGACAGGGCTAAAAATATGTTTGTGCTGGGGTTCTTGTATTGGCTTTATAACCGTGAGCTCACAAGCACTTTCTCTTTCCTGCATGATAAATTCAGCAAGCGGCCGGAGATATTAGAAAGCAATATTAAAGCACTGCAGGCAGGATATAATTATGGCGATACAGTAGAGGCATTTGCCGCGCGCTATAAAGTGGAACGGGCAAAATTGCCAAAAGGGATCTACAGGAGTATAACCGGTAATATAGCACTCACTTACGGTCTGATAGCAGCCTCTGAAAAAAGTGCGTTGCCTTTGTTCCTGGGTTCTTACCCTATAACTCCGGCATCTGATATACTACATGAACTGGCGAGACATAAAAATTTCGGGGTACGTACCTTTCAGGCGGAGGATGAAATAGCTGCGATAACATCTGCGATAGGCGCAGCTTATGGTGGCAGCCTGGGAATCACTACTACCTCAGGACCAGGGATGGCATTAAAAACAGAAGCGATGGGCCTCGCAGTGATGCTGGAAATACCTTTACTTATCATAGATATACAGCGTGGCGGCCCATCCACTGGGCTACCTACCAAAACCGAGCAAAGTGATCTGCTACAGGCTTATTACGGGCGCAATGGGGAATGCCCGATGCCTGTGATATCTGCTTCTACACCCAGCGATTGTTTTGATGCAGCATACGAAGCCGTACGAATAGCGGTGCAGCATATGACACCTGTGATATTGCTTAGTGATGGTTATATAGCTAATGGTGCAGAGCCGTGGCGGTACCCCAAAAGTGCTGACCTACCCACAATTACGGTAACCTTTAAGAAGGAACTTGGTACGGATGAAAAAACATACCTCCCATACCTGCGCGATGAAAAACTGGTGCGACCATGGGCTGTGCCCGGTACCCCGGGACTGGAACACCGCATAGGCGGACTGGAAAAAGAAGATATAACCGGCAACATATCTTACGATGCCGAAAACCACCAGCACATGGTAAAGACCCGTGAAGCTAAGGTGGAAAAAATAGCTGACTACATACCACTGCAAACCCTTGACAGTGGGCCAGAAACAGGTGATGTGTTGGTACTGGGCTGGGGCTCCACATACGGATCTATAAAAAGCGCGGTGATGGAATTACAGGCACAGGGTAAACAAGTGGCACATGCACACCTGCGGCATATGCGGCCTTTCCCACGCAACCTGGGTGAAATACTCCATAATTATAAAAAGGTGCTGATACCCGAAATAAATAACGGCCAGCTGATAAAAATAATCCGCGATAAATACCTCATAGATGCTGTGGGTTATAATAAAATCAAAGGCACACCTATTACCAGAACTGAACTGGTATCAGCAATTAGTGAGCTATTGGTTAAATAGTTTTCTGTTTTAATTATTCTTTATTTTTTGCAGTCGTGATCTTAGTTTAGTTTTATTGACTGATTATGTCACAATCCATTTCCATATTCTGGTTTCGCCGCGATCTGAGGCTTGAGGATAATGCAGGTTTATACCACGCCCTATGCAATGGCAAGCCTGTGCTGCCTGTTTTTATATTTGATACCAACATTCTCGATGCGCTGGAAGAGAAACAGGATAAGCGGGTACACTTTATACATAATGCGCTTGCAGCTATGCAGTCAAGGCTTGAGACGATGGGAAGCACGGTTCATGTATTGCATGGTACACCCATTGCATGTTTTAAAAAACTTACAGGGGCATATAATATCTCGGCAGTTTATACCAATCATGATTATGAGCCTTACGCAGTCAAAAGAGATGGTGAAATACATGCATTCCTAAAAGAAAAAAATATTGCGCTGCACACTTTTAAAGACCAGGTAATATTTGAAAAATATGAGGTCGTCAAAGATAATAAAGAACCCTACACCGTATACACCCCATATAGCAGGAAGTGGAAAGAAAAGCTCAATGATTTTTATCTGAAACCATACCCTACAGAAAAATATTTTCAGAATTTTTACAAACAAAACCCGTTCGCTTTACCATCATTAGCAGATATAGGTTTTGTAAATGCACCACCGGGTACGTTGCCTGCCGAACTCAGTGAAGAAGTAGCCCGGCACTATGATGCCACACGCGACTTCCCGGCTGTTGATGGCACAACAAGACTGAGTGTGCACCTGCGGTTCGGGACGGTGAGTATACGGCAGTTGGCTATTAAAGCCCGTGCGCTGAATGCCACTTTGCTGAATGAACTGATATGGCGGGATTTTTACCAGGCGATACTGTGGCATTTTCCGCATGTGGTGAATGCCTCCTTTAAAAAGGAGTATGATCATATAGTATGGCGCAATAATGAGCGTGAATTTGAATTATGGTGTGCCGGGCAAACCGGATACCCTATAGTAGATGCCGGCATGCGACAGCTAAATGAAACAGGCTATATGCACAACCGTGTGCGCATGATCGTGGCCAGCTTCCTAACCAAGCACTTGCTTATAGACTGGCGGTGGGGCGAGGCATACTTTGCAGAAAAATTACTGGATTATGACCTTGCCGCCAATAATGGTGGCTGGCAATGGGCAGCAGGAACGGGCTGTGATGCGGCGCCTTATTTCCGGATATTCAATCCTTACTTACAGACGCAGAAATTTGACCCGGAACTAAAATACATAAGGCAATGGGTACCTGAATATGAAGAGCTTACTTATGTGCAACCCATTGTAGATCATAATATGGCAAGGGAACGGTGCCTGAAGGTTTATAAGATGGGATTGGGTAAACAATAAAAAAGAAACGATGTACATGATCTGATCATGTACATCGTCACAACTAATATAATTCACAGTTTATCAATGGTATACTACCTGCATACCGAGGCGCAGGGCTATATCGCGCTCCAGTTGTGCGCCACGGCTTTCCTGCCAATCAGATAACAAGTGTACTTCATCGCACTCCAGCATTTTTTTAATATCGTTGCGTACTGCATCGTCCCATGATTTGGTATCGTCCGTTACTGCATCAGGCTTTACAACTTGATAACCCATACCAGATAGTTGCCGTGCCATCATGTTGAATTTGTCTTTTACATGTCCTTTGGGAAGTCCTGTGATCTTGCCGGCTATATACGCTGTCCTGTTCATAAAATAAGTTTTAGCTGTTGTTAATGATCTGCCTATTTATATCATATAAAAAATCATGCCAAAGGTTTTCACCCATTTAGAGGAACAGGGACATAAGGGTCTTTAATATTCCAGGTTTAGAACGTCGTGGGCGTTTGCTCGGTTTTGCATTCGCCATAAAGGTGATCAGCATGTCATGCTTTTGTTGTCTTCTTGTTTTCATAAATTAATTTTTTCACCACCTGCACTAACATTGTTATTAATAATTGCGTGCCACGAGAGCGAGTGTTAATAAATTTATTTATCAATTTTTCCGGCTAATGACCATTATTGTTATCCTCATTCCTTTTCATGATTTTTATGCATCATTCCTAAGCCATAAATTCACGGCTGCCAGCGCGGCCTTGTATTTTTTTATAAACTTTTCGTCACCGGCATATATGAGATCATATGCTCTTGTTATTCCACTTATAATAGAGGTATGGTCCTGGCCACCAAAAAACGCTGCGATCTGTTGCAGGGTAATGGTGGGGAAATTACTGCGCAGGCAGAGCGCAGCGATAAATCGCAATTCCACAATATTGCGCACACGTGTTTTCAGTTTATAATTTTGGGGATGCTCGTTAAGTGCGGCTGCAATAATATGCAGCATATACTCGGGTGTTTTTACTGCGCTTTCAGACGGGTATAGCACCATTGTAACTTGCATACCTGTCTTATCTTTTATCTGTTGCTGCGCTGATCGGGCAATATGCCTTGCTTCTGTTATTTGTTGTGTTGCTCCGTAATACATGATCTTTCTGTTTTGGCGTTATCCGTTTTTAAGTATCTTTTCCAGACAAAATTTTTGGCACAAATAAATTTTATTTAGTATTTTTGATTAGCGATCTTTCACAAAGGTATTCCATTTTATTTGACATTTCCAAATTTTATGGAAAAATAATCTTAATTTTGTGGTATGTACTTAGCCGCCAATCTAAAATATCTACGGAAAAAATCGGGCAAAACGCAGGATGCTATTAGCTCTGCGGTAAAAATAGGCCGCACTACGATAGCCAATTACGAATCGGGTATCAGCGAGCCTAATGTGGAGACATTGATGGTATTTGCCAACTATTTTAGCGTTTCCCTGGATGATCTTTTGTCAAAAAATCTGGAAGATGTTATAAAATCCGGCGAAAAAGACCTTGTGCTCAGGGGAGCTTTTGCCCAACAGCCAATAACCGGTTACAGCGGTATGCCTAAGGTAATAACCGTAGATAACAGCGGTAACGATAATATCTTATATGTACCGGTCAAGGCAAGGGCCGGCTATCTCAACGGATATGGTGATGTGGAATTTATAGAGTCCTTGCCCACCTTTCGTCTCCCTGGGTTAAGTAATGCCACCTATAGGATGTTTGAAGTAGATGGCCCATCAATGGCCCCAAATGTGTTGCATGGCGACCGTATAATAGGAGAATGGGTAGAATCACTTAATGATATCCGCGACAACCGGGTGTATGTGGTAGTGCACGAGGGCGGCGTAGCTGTGAAACGTGTTGTGAACCGGCTGAAGGAGCGCGGCAAGCTTTATCTGAAATCTGATACGATTGCCCACCGGCATGAATTCCCTACACTGGAAATAGACCCTGCGGATGTAAAGGAGGTTTGGTATGGCCGTATGAAAATAAGCAGCGACTTCAGCGAGCCTGCTGAAGTATATCACCGCCTTGCAGATCTGGAAACGGATATGATGGAAATGAAGCAGAAGATGAAGGATGGCGATAGTTTATAGGTTAAAAACGTTGTTTAGTGTTTATTTGCTACTTATCTTTATTACGGCTTAAACCAATAATCATGAGCCTCCTCAGAGAATTCTTCAGCGGGCGGATAATTATAAATTGCATTGTATTTGCGATGCCAATAAGCTTGCTGTGTATGTGGCGTATGGTATATATCCGTGATCTGCGGTTCTTTAGCGCTGAGGCCGGTAAGATCTATTTATTTTTCGTAGTACTCTTTTTTGTTTTTTTCAGGATATTTCTCTTTTTGCTTTACCTGCTTGGCCGGCGGGAAGAAAGAAGGTAACCTTAGTGCTTATGCGCTTCGTCTATGAGGTCATTGTACTCCGGGTGGTCCTTTAAATATTTTGTCACAAAGGGGCAATAGATAATGATCTTTAAGTTTTGCTCACGGGCATAGTCCAATACATACTTTACAAGTACCCCACCAATACCTTTTCCCCTTGCTGATACCGGCACAATAGTGTGCATCAGCACCATGCTGCCTTTGAGCCAGCGGTAATCAAGTTCGGCAATTTCACCGCCGGGCAATGGCAGTTCAAAACGGAATTGTTTTTTATTATTTATGATCTCCATTATTTACAAAAGTAAGGGAAACTTACATTCTAGGTAATGATAGAGAATGGAATATGCGTGGCAATAAAAAAACTCCGGAAAACCGGAGTCTTTTATAAAGCACAAAGTAAAAACACACTCAATGTTTCTGCGCTTCATATTTGTATGCTGCGCAAGCAGCTATATATTAATCATTAGCGATACCCTCTTCATTATGTTTGAGCACCTTTGCTTCAATATAAAAAATGATCTCTTCCGCGATGTTCTTTGCCTGGTCACCTACCCGCTCCAGTTTGCGGATAATAGACAGTACATATAGCGCATCATTGATCATACTGAGGTCTGCTTTTATACAGTCTTCTATTTTTTTAATTGCATTAGCATTGATCCTGTCCAGCGCTTCATCCTTTTTAAAAATGCTGCGTGCAAGAATTGTGTCTTCTTTTTCAAATGCTATCCGTGTATCGGCAAGTATGCTGATGGCATCATCAAACATAGTGATGAGCTCTGTATTTGTGAATAATGTATGATCAAAGTCTGTGAGGGATTCGATCACATACTTAGCTACCCCTTCTGCAATATCCCCTATCCGCTCCAGGTTGTTATTGATCTTGAGTACTGCGAGCAAAAACCTGAGATCAACAGCAACCGGACAATAAAGTGCGAAGATATTTTCACAATCCCTGTCCAGCTTCAGTTCAAAAGCATTAACGCGTTTTTCTTTCAGCACGATCTCTCTTGCGAGGTCGCGGTCGAACTGCAACATTGCGGTTCTTGCTTTTTTAAGTTGAGACTCAACAAGGTACCACATGCTTATTACTTCCGCCTTGATATCATGTATCTCATTTTCTAACTGTGTCATACTGTAATATTAAAAGATCAGCTAAATCTTCCGGTTATATAATTTTGTGTGCGTGTATCCTTCGGGTTAGTGAACATCTGTTTTGTTTCATCATATTCAACGAGCTCACCCATATAAAAGAATGCGGTCTTATCGCTAACGCGTGCAGCCTGCTGCATATTATGCGTTACAATGATGAGCGTATAATTTTTCTTCAGTTCATGAAACAATTCTTCGACCGTAGAAGTAGAAATAGGATCGAGTGCAGATGTAGGTTCGTCAAACAATAATACTTCAGGCTCCATGGCTACAGCGCGCGCAATACACAACCGCTGTTGCTGGCCTCCGGAAAGAAAAGAGCCTTTTTTAGTAAGCGAATCTTTTACTTCTTTCCATAGTGCCACGCGTGTAAGGGAGTGCTCCACTATCTTATCTTTCTCCGCTTTGGGCAGTTTAATGCCGTTGAGCTTGTAACCGGCAATTACGTTGTCGTAGATGCTCAGGTTTGGAAAAGGATTAGGGCGCTGGAATACCATACCTATTTTGAGGCGAACAAAAATGGGGTGCATTTCCATTACATCCTCACCGTTAAGCAATATCTGCCCTTTGGCAGTTGCCCCGGGTATCAATTCGTGCATACGGTTGATGCCACGAAGGAAAGTAGTTTTACCGCAGCCAGATGGCCCCATAACAGCAATAACATTATTGCGGGGAATATCAATGTTCACATTTTTAACAACGTGATTATCCCCGAAATATGCATTGTAATCGACCGACTTTACAATTGTACTTTCCATTTTCTTGTCATCAACTTTGTAAAAATGTTTAGGGCTAATACCCAAATAAGCAATATACAGGAGGCGCCCCACGCAAGGTCGTGCCAGTCGTTATAAGGGCTGGTAGCATAGTTAAATATCAGTAAGGGCAAACTTTGCATTGGCTTTAGCAAATTGAATGAGAGGTAAGGGTTACCAAATGCGGTAAATAAAAGTGGCGCCGTTTCGCCGGCTATTCTTGCTACTGATAGCATCACACCCGAAAGAATACCACTTATGCCACATGGCACAATTACTTTTAACACTACCCTGTGAAAGGGCAGGCCTAAGGCAAAGCCCGCTTCCCGAAGCGAATCAGGAAGTAGCTTTAAAGTTTCTTCGGTAGAGCGGATGATAATAGGCAGCATCATGATGGCCAGTGCTGCGCTACCTGAAAGTGCAGAAAAACCACCCATTGGTTTTACCAGCCAGAAATAGGCTACAATACCAATAACTATAGAAGGCACGCCCTGCAAAATGTCTACGCACAAACGGCTCCAGTATGCCAGTTTACTTTTCTTGTTCTCACTGAGATATATACCGCACAATATGCCAAATGGTATTGCTATAACAGAAGCTACTAAAATGATGATCATACTGCCCAGCAATGCGTTGGCAATACCACCACCGGTTTCACCCACAGGCTTGGGAAGGTTTGTAAGAAAGTGCCAGTTTATTTTTGTCAGCCCGGCTTGTAATATATAGATCAGTATAAAAATAAGCGGCACTACACATGCACATGCAAGCAGTATTGTAAGCCCTTTGAAAAAAGTGCTTTTACCTATTCTGTATTTTACATGATTGCTCGCCATAAATTATTCATTAGTAAACCTGCTTACCATTTTTTTCCCAATCATATTAATGACCACTGTAACAAGGAACAACACAAGCCCCAACTCAATGAGCGCAGAAAGATATACGGGATGATCTGCTTCTGTAAATTCATTAGCGATCACACTTGCCATTGTATTACCGGGTGCAAATATGCTTTTGGGGATAAGGCTTGTATTACCAATAACCATGGTCACTGCCATTGTTTCGCCCAGTGCACGGCCCAGCGATAATAAAACACCGGCAAATAAACCGGATTTGGTATACGGAAAAATAACCGCCCGGATCACTTCCCACCTTGTAGCACCTAAAGAATAAGCAGCTTCTTTCAGGTTTGATGGCACCATGTGTATCATAGACCTGCCCAGCGATGCTGCATAAGGAATGATCATTACGGCAAGTATAAGTGCCGAGCTAAAAATACCCAACCCCACAGGCTCTACACCTATCTTTGATTCAAAACTTCTTACAATAGGTACTAATACAGCAAGCGCCCAGAAACCATATATAACCGATGGAACTGCTGCTATTAGCTCCACTGTGTTTTTCAGCAGGTTTGAAAACCATCCCTCTGGATAATATTCTCCAAGAAAAACTGCCACTGCAAACGAAAAAGGTATAGAAATAAATAACGCAAGAAAAGAAGTAAGTAATGTACCGAGAATAAATGGATAGGCTCCGAATATATCTCTTACCGGGTCCCATGTTTTGCCCCAGAGATAACCAATGCCGGAAGATTTAATAGATAATGTTGACTCATAAACAAGTGTAAGCATTATGCCCAGTACAAGCGCTACCATCACTAACGCCACAATGATCAGTGTGCGCCTGAAAACTTTTTCAGCACGTATCTGGCGAAAGGAACGTTTTATGCGCTTGGTAGTACTCACAGTGCCCTCAGGTTTTAATGAAACTACCCGCCCCAAATTATCATTAGGACGGGTAGCTAAATTCGTATCAACGGATGATTCCATTTTATTTAATTGCTAACTTATTGCAATACAGGCTTGCCATCATAAGTAACCGTCTTTAACTGAGCATCTGCAACACTGATTGCCTTTGGAGAAAGCGGAGCGTAATTTAATGGTGCGCTATATTGCTGGCCATCATGTACCATCCACTGTATCAGCTTAAGCATCTTTGTTACCTTATCTGCTGTGCGGTCATTATATTTCTGCTCTTTGTAAATAAGCACCCATGACAGGCCGGAGATAGGGTAACCATCTGCAGCTTCTGTATTTGTGAGCGATACTTTCGCATCAGCAGGGATATCTATATTCGCAGCAGCAGTAACACTTGCTATACTTGGCGTAATAAAATTACCCGCCTTGTTTTGCATCTTAGCATACGCCATGTTGTTTTGTATTGCATAAGCAAGCTCCACATAACCTATACCACCGGGAGTTTGCTTTACAGAACCGGCAACACCTTCGTTACCTTTACCACCAAGACCAACAGGCCAGTTAACCGAAGAACCTTTACCAACTTTAGATTCCCAATCCTTACTTACTTTCGTAAGGTAAGTAGTGAAGATGTTAGTAGTTCCGCTACCATCAGAACGGTGAGCAACAACTATATCCGTAGCCGGAAGTTTAGTGTTCTTATTGATTGCCTGTATCTTAGGATCGTTCCATTTTTTGATCTCCCCAAGATATATTTTTGACAATACATCAGGTGTAAGCATCAGTGTATCCTTCACATCAGGCAGATTGTACGTTATTACTACAGCACCTGCTGTCACCGGTATATGTATAGCAGGAGCAGAAAGTGCGGAATCCTGTTTGCCATTGAGCGGTGCATCAGATGCACCGAAGTCAACGGTTTTGCTGGTAAGCTGCTGTATACCGCCCCCTGATCCTATAGACTGGTAGTTTACTTTCAGGCCATTGAGCTTGTTATACTCAGAAAACATTTTTGAGAACAATGGATTGTCAAATGTGCTGCCTGCACCGATCATGGCGTTATCGTTATTTGATGTACTATCTGTTTTAGAAGTACTACCCGATCCGCCACAACCGGTAACCATCATGCTACCCGCTATTGCTACCGTAAGCGCTACAATTGCTAAACTCTTTAATGTTTTCATGATTATTATTATTTTATAAACGTTCGTTTTTATTATTTACCGTAAACGTAGTAGAAGGTTAAACGATATACTACATCAGTACCATTTACACCAGATACGTTACCGTTCATTTTAGCATATGTAGTAGTTCCGTTAGTACCTGTTGAGCTAAGAGCAGAATTATACGTGTTCATCCAAACGTTTGGCATGAAGTGTATATTTTTAAATGGTGTAAAGTCTAAACCATAAGTTACAAACTGCTCCTTGGTAGTAGGCTCATAATTGCCGGTGGTTGCCGCATAAGTTGCAACGTTCTTATCTGCAACAATATTTGCTAGGTTACCGTTGGGGTCATAATTATCATAACGTGCGAAAAATCCTAACACTTGTTTGCCATCTGAATTAGAAAGTATAGCGCCGCGTACAAAGAATGATAAGCCCATTGCTTTTGAAGTGCGGTAGTAAGTATTCTTATCTATTCCTGTAACTTTCACATCTCCAAGTATCACATTCTGGAACCCTTCAAAACCCGCTGTGAATTTCTTTGTATTCCAGGCTACGAATAACTTAGTCATATTACGGTCATGGTATAAGTTGCCATTAGGTCCTTTAGTATATACACCCCAGTTAAGTTTTTCGTAATCCTGGTAAAGGTCTATTAACAATCTTTTGTCCAGGAATTTAGCATAAACATCTCCGTAAAACCATTTGAAATTATCTGTTTCAGGTTTTGCGCTTGTACCGTTACCTAGGAGTGCAGTATAACCAAAGCAACCTTTCTGGTCAAACCAACCCTGTAAGCTGGCACCCATATCATAAGATGGGGTACGGCGTATATCAGTAATAGTTCTTTCTATAGAACGGTATGCCCAAACTTCCTCGGACGTTTGATCGTTCCTGCCTGTTTTTGCGAATGTTGGTGTTGACTGCTGTCCTATAACAAGGTCAGAATTATGCCATAAATTTTTCCAACGGATATTCGCAAGCTTTATATAAGGAGCAAATTTGCCGTTTGTAAGGATATCACCTGCTGCCTGATTATCAAGACCGGCATTAAAATCATCTTCAGAAGCTAAAAGAAATTCTGCAGAAAAATGCTGGCTGATATCGTAATTGTAACCAAGATAAATACGACGGAATTGAAACATGTTGCCATTAACCGGCATCCCTGTATACTGGTTAGAACCACCGCGATATACAGGAGCTGCTGCTGTACCTATATTATCTGAACCACCTTTGTAGGCATAATCGCCAAATGCATAACCCCATAATTTGCCACTTGGTTTAAACTCTACTGTGGTATCGGCTGTCTGGGCATTAGCAGCGCCTGCTAACGATAAAAATAAAGAGCAATAAATGCTGAGCTTTGTAATTGTTTTTCTCATTGAAGTGTGTGTTTAATTTGTTTGCAAAGGAAATATTTGAATGTTACGTCAATGTTTCGTCAATATTAATTTAATGTTAACACGCTATATGAAAATATATAATGTTGTGCATGAGCCTGTATCCTACTTGATTTAAAAATATTTATATGCTTTTTTTAAAAATCTTTTTTATGTGATTTTACACATCAAAGTGGGGTATTTAAAGGTTTTTTATTGTTGGTTTGATTAAAACATAAAATTTATTTAGCGCATGTGTACAACCACATGGTACATTTATTGTGCTCAAATGTTAAATGTCGGATAATGCACATCCAAAAATCAGAAAGCAAAAACGAAAGCAGTTTAGAGAAAACAGCTAATGTAAGCGACCACTTGGCGAATGAACGTACTTTTCTAGCCTGGATAAGAACCAGTATAGGTATAATGGCGTTTGGTTTTGTGGTAGTAAAATTCACTCTGTTTATAAAACAAATTTCTCTGCTTTTGGGTAAAGAAGTAGTTATTCACCAGCGCGGATATTCTTCCTTCATTGGGATTTTACTTGTTGCAGTAGGGGCGTTTACTACCTTATTATCTTATCTCCGGTATACCCGCATAAAAAAACAACTTGAAAATGATTCATTTAGGTCTTCTTCCATGCTCATTATCATGCTTACCATACTGATACTCTTAATTAGTATCTCACTCGTTACGTATCTTATTCAGTCAACCTGACTCTTATAATTCCAGTAATATTGATAACCTTATTTAATTTCTATAAATTTACTGTAACTACAAATAATGACCATTAGCGAAGACCTTTTTATAGAAAGATATAATACACTGAATGAACGGCAAAAGGAAGCTGTTGATACTATTTTTGGTGCGGTTATGGTAATAGCCGGGCCGGGCACCGGTAAAACAGAAGTATTATCTATGCGCATCGCCAACCTGCTGCGGAGCGAAGCACAGGTGCAGCCACACGAAATACTCTGCCTTACTTATACCGAAGAAGCCACCAATGCTATGCGGCGCAGGCTTGTACAGATAACAGGCCCCGCTGCACACAAGGTCAATATTTATACTTTCCATGCCTTTTGTAACAACATTATACAAAACAACAGCGAATACTTCAGCCAGCGCACCTTACAACCCATAAGCGACCTGGAGCGTACAGAGCTGCTCTATAAAATGCTCGATGAACTACCATCCGGTCATACTTTGCGCAAGCTAAGTGGCAACATATACTTTGATGCAGGAAAAATCAACAGGCTATTTGAGATCATGAAACGTGAGCACCTCACTCCTGAATTTATATCCGCCTCAATTGATGACTATATCAACGACCTGCCAAACCGTAAAGAATATATATACCAGGTGAATGGTAAAGGATTTAAAAAAGGCGACCTTAAAGAAAAATTACTGAGTGAGGAAATAAGAAAAATGGACGGCACCCGGGCTGCTGCCATGCTTTTTACAAAGTATGAGCAAATGATGAAAGATGCAGGCCGGTATGACTTTAATGATATGATCATATGGGTGCTGGATGCATTCAACCAGCATCCGGCACTACTGCAAAATTACCAGGAGCGTTACCAATATATATTGGTCGATGAATTCCAGGATACCAACGGCGCCCAGAATGAACTTATGAATTTCCTTTCATCTTACTGGGATGATCCGAATATTTTTGTAGTAGGGGATGACGACCAGAGTATATACGAATTTCAGGGCGCCCGTATCCGCAACATTATAGAATTTTATGAGCGCTACAAAGAGCACATAAAAATAATAGTGCTGCCCGAAAATTACCGCTCATCGCAATCTATACTTGACAAAGCGATGGCCACTATACAAAATAATAAAAAGCGGCTCATCAATCAATTAACCGACCTCTCTCTTGATAAACAGATCGTTTCATCTGCGGACAGGTTCAAAGATGAAAAAGAAAATGTGCGCCCTGTGGTAAAAGTATATAATAACGTTTTGCAGGAAGAAGCTGATATAGTGATGCAGATAGAGCGTTTGCAAAAAGAAGGCATACCCCTCAACGGTGTGGCAATACTTTATGCACAACATAAGCAGGCCGATAATATCATTGCCCTCATGGAGCGCAAAGGAATACCCTACAATGTAAAGAAACCTGAAAATATTTTAGACCTTCCACTTACAGAGCAAATACTTAATGTGCTCCGTTACCTTGACAAAGAACGCAGAAAAACTTTTGACGGCGAAGAGATCCTGTTTGAGATCATGCACGCGCCTTATTATGGTATTGAACCCACAGATATTGCTTTGCTCTCACTTTATATGAACAGCAGCCGCAAAGAAAAGGGTCCTACAAAGTGGCGCTTACTATTATCTAATCCTTTATTACAGGAATCCCTGGACCTCAGATCAGCTAAGTCATTACAACGGCTGGGAAATAATCTCGACCATTGGGAAAAACAGCAGCTTGCATTACCACTGCCATTGCTGGTAGAAAAAATTATTCACGAGAGTGGCATAGTAGCCCACCTGGTAAGAAGTACAGACCATGTTCGCAAAATACAGGATCTGAATACCTTTTTTGAATTTGTAAAAGAAACCCATGCCCGCACTCCTAAAATAAAACCCACGGAGTTTTTACAAATGATAGACCGCATGAACCTTGAGCACATAACAGTGCCCTTGCAGCGGGTTATCCAGCATGAAAACGGCGTTCACTTTTATACCACACACAGTGCCAAGGGAAATGAGTTTGAATATGTATTTCTCATTGGCTGCACAAAAAATTTCTGGGAAGGAAAGAAAGGCGGCGGCAATGAATACCGCATGCCCGATACTATTACCGCCACCGACGAAGATGCCGAAAAAAGCTACAAAACAGAAGTGGCCCGCAGATTATTTTATGTGGCCCTTACTCGCGCAAAAAAACATTTACAGGTTTCCTTTGCGCTAAATGATAATGCCGGCAAAACACAGGAAGTATCTGCATTTATAGATGAAATAAGCACGCTTGAAGAACGTACGGTGCAGAACGTTGGCACCGATGAACTTATTGCACATATGCAATGGGCGCTGCAACCCGTTCCTGAAGTGCGTGTTAAAATGGCTAATGCCGAATGGATAGAGCGTGTACTGCAGCAATTCGTAATGAGCTATACGGCCTTGTCTAAATTCCTGCGCTGCCCCCTCGCGTTTTATTACGAAACAATACTTAAAGTACCCTTCCAGAAAAATGACGCACTCGCTTTTGGTAGCGCGGTGCATTATGCCCTTGAGCGCATGTTTCGTGACATGAAAGAAAACAAAGATCAATTCCCCGATAAGGATCATGTATTAGGGGCATTCAATTCAGCATTATATTCAGAAGCTTCCAGTTTTACTACCGTGCAGTTTGATCGTAGATTGGAGCAGGGCCATACCCTCTTATCTGAGTATTACGACCATTATATAAATACCTTTCCCAAAAATGTAGAGATAGAATTTAAAGTACCCCGTTACTTGCTCGATGCGGTACCCGTAACCGGTAAAATAGATAAAATAGAAATCACCGGAGACAACTGCAAAGTAGTAGATTACAAAACAGGCGACCCTGATAGATCAGCAGCACCACTTACCGCACCGCCAAATGAAAAAGAACCTGATGGCGGCGATTACTGGCGCCAGATGGTTTTTTATAAATTGCTCCTCGAAAACTATCAGGAGAAAAACTGGACGGTAACAACAGGAGTATTCGATTTTGTACAAAAAAACAAATATGGCCAATACAAGCAGGTAACCGTACCTGTCTTTGCACAGGATGAAGAAATTGTACGTTCACAGATCAAACATAGTTATGCCCGTATCATGAACCATGAGTTTGATAAAGGCTGTGGCGAAGAAACCTGTCATTGGTGCAATTTTGCCCGCCGTTATGAACTTATTCGCCCCGAACCCGGAATTATAATAGAATTAGATGATATGTAATAACTGCCACTTAATTGCCCGGATATGGATGTACATACATTAGTTTTATTCATTACGTATTTTGGGATATAAATATACTCTATCGCGTAATAGATTAATTATCAGGCATTTTTTTGAAGATTGTTGGGCAAATGACTATTTTCGTAATAATGAAACGGCCCTTCATAAATAAAGTGATCAATGATTCAGATCTCACTACTTATATATTAGTGGCTGCTATACTGCTTACTATCCTTCTCGGCTCAGTGAAGATCATCTTCTTTTAGAACCATTACCATTACATTTCTTTTCCTCCGGTAACCGCCTACAAAAAAACTTTCCGCTACATCCTGGTATACTTACGTTTTTCCGTTTTGTGAAAATACAATTCCTGTTCGTGAAAATCTTTCTCCCGTAAGCTGGTTTTCTTTGTGCATTAAAAATTCTGTGATGAAAAGACTGTTACTGCTGATTGCTTTTTTTACAACTACTATTACCTGTGCCTATGCACAAAAGGCTGATACTTCTATATCTCTTAAAGAGGTAAAAATTAAAGGTTTTAAAACCATCACCGGCATGGGCCATCTCAATGAGGTACATGATGGCATCATCTATTCCGGCCAAAAAAATGAAGTCCTCGTTCTTGATAGCCTCGATGCCAATACAGCACAGGATAATCCCCGCCAGGTACTCGGCCGTGTCCCGGGCTCCAATTATTCCGAAACAGAGGGCAGTGGCTTTCCTTCAAATGGTATTGGTTTCCGTGGCCTCAACCCTACTCAATCTATTGAAACCAACACACGCCAGAATGGATACAACATAGCCGGTGATATATACGGCTACCCTGAATCTTATTACCTCACACCACTTGAAGCCACAGAACGTGTGGAGGTGATCCGTGGTGCTTCCTCATTACAATTCGGGCCACAATTTGGTGGTGTAGTAAATTATATAGTGAAGAGTGCTCCCGAAGACAAACCTTTTGAATTTACCACTGAGCAAACAGCTGGCAGCTATGGGTTTTTAAATTCTTTCAACTCAGTGGGTGGCACATTGGGCAAATGGAACTACTATGCTTTTATAAAGTGTGAATATGAAGATGGTTGGAGAGCTAACTCACAAATGAAACAAGCTGCTGCTTTTGCAAAAATAGAATATCGGGCAAACGATCATTTCAAAATAGGCCTGGAATATTCACTGCTCCGCAATTTGCTCCACATGCCCGGCGGCCTCGATGATGCCGCCTTTAACCAAAATCCTGACCAATCTTTACGTGCCCGCAACTGGTTAGTGACTCCATGGAATATAGTTGCGCTTACCTCCACTTACAAGATCTCAGAAAAAACATCAATCACATTAAAATCTGCTTTGAATATAAGCTCCCGAAGCATAGTATGGCGAAATGAAGATGGTGGTCCCGAAACTGCCGACACCAGCTTTGTGCCGCGCGAAGTGGAACATGAATATTTCAAAAACTCCACTACCGAGCTACGCCTGCTGAGCAACTATAATATTGGCGGTCGCTCACAAACACTTGCCGCCGGAGTTCGTTTCTTCTATGGCAATATGGAACGGCAGGAAGGCGGTACGGGGTCCACCGGCAGCGATGCAAACTTTACTAATTATAACCCCGGCAATACCTATGATAATGATCTTACTTTCACTACCCTCAATGTGGCGCCATTTATAGAAAATACATTTCACATTGGTGACCGGCTTTCCATTACTCCCGGCTTCCGGTTTGAGTATATCAAATCCACAGCAACCGGCCATGTGCTTGACAGTACCGGATCTTACTACATACCGGTAAACGAAAGCAAACCCAGAAACATTCCGCTCGCAGGTATCGCATTTCAATACAAAACTTCGCGCACCACAGATATTTACGCTAATCTCACACAGGCATATACCCCTATATCCTATTCATTCCTCTACCC
Organism: uncultured Bacteroidota bacterium; assembly: GCA_903882965.1. Taxonomy (GTDB): domain Bacteria; phylum Bacteroidota; class Bacteroidia; order Chitinophagales; family Chitinophagaceae; genus Nemorincola. The sequence continues at coordinate 37,145 of CAIRZD010000065.1, read as the reverse complement.
AATGGGCTTGGATGTAGATGCCAAAATAGACCCTAACCTGAAAGACATCACAGGCTACAATGCAGACCTCGGTTATAGAGGAAATGTAAAAAGTTATTTAACCTTCGATATAAGCGGTTACTATATGGCGCATAACAATAACATTGCCATAGAAACAATTAATCCCACCACAAACCCAAGCTACTATGAAACCAATGTAGGCAACGCCATGCACATTGGCATTGAATCTTACGAAGAACTCAATGTGGTAAAACTATTTACCAAACATTCACGGGTGGGTACCATTTCATTCTTTAACTCATTCGCTTACGATGATGCAAAGTATGTGAATGGGATGTATAAAGGCAAATCTGCCGAGTACGCACCCAAAACCATTGAACGATTTGGGATCACTTATGCCCTGAAAAGATTCTCTACCACATTTCTTTTTAGCAATACTTCCAGATCTTTTTCTGATGCCAACAATACAAAAAGCAGCCCTGACGCCGAAGTGGGTGTGATACCCTCATATACAGTTATGGATTGGTCAGCGAGTTTGAAAATAAAGAACTATAATTTAAAGCTGGGCGTTAATAATCTTGCTGATGCCAGGTATTTCACGTTCCGCACTATTGAATATCCGGGGCCGGGTATCATACCCTCCACCGGCAGAACATTTTATGTAGGATTAGGAGCACGCTTCTGATGACGATTTTAATTCTTCGCTTTATTTAATCACTAACAAAATATACTTGCCCCGATGAAAATTAATGACGTGATAAAATCAAACCGGTTTGTAAATGAGAAACATAAAGCATCCCTGAATATGCTTCATACAGCCTATTGGTTTAAAGATCAGCTCATTGCCGCACTTAAACCTCATGGTATCAGCCTGGAGCAGCATAATGTAATGCGCATTCTCAATGGCAGCCATCCCGATGAGATGCGGGTAAAGGATATTGCTTCCCGTATGGTGGAGAAAAGTTCTAATGTGCCACGTATCGTAGATAAGCTGGTAGAGAAAAAACTTGCCAGCCGCATCACATCAGAACATGATAAACGGGAAACACTTGTTGCACTTACCGAAAAAGGAATATCATTAATTGACAAGGCCCGAAAATCAATAGACAAGACAACAGAGGATCTGTTAATGATTGATGAAGCAGAAGCAAAAACGCTTAATAATATTCTTGAAAAAATGAGGGGGTAGAACTGAAAATATCAATTTTCAGTTTTATCATCCGATTCTTTTTCATTGTCTTTGTCAGCAACAGGGCAACCCCTGTTTTCCCATGTGCCAAACTGATCAGGGCATTCATCCTTCCTGTTTGATACATGGTCACCATCGCGGTCTTTCGGTTTGAATTTATCGAAAGGAACAAAGCCACCTATATAAAAGTTGAACCCATACTGGTGGTTTGCAAACAACGCCAGCATATCATCGCTGCCCACAAAAAATCCACTCACCCGTATACCAATACCTGCTTTAATGCTATTACTGAGCATGCTATATGTAATAGGTAACCCTACACTTAGCCAGCGCGTATCATAACGCGGCGTTACTGTAAACTGGTTGTAATATGAATTGCCGAAGTTTTCGCGGTTAGCAAGATTGGCAATAAAAGTAGCATTTACATACCAGCGTTTATATATGTCGTAATCGGCGCTCAGCAATAATCTTGTTGGCATATACACCCTTGTGTTCTTATGAGCGGTATCTGCAGTAAAACCCTGGCCCACAATATAATTTCTGAAATCAGTATAATTACTTATGTTGTTTTTCAGCCCGGTACCGGTCAGCACTCCGTTACCTCTTATCTCTGCGTTTGAGTTGTTGTTACTATTATACAATATGGAGCCAATATCTACCACAGAAGCAGACAGGCGTAGCGTATACCTGTTTTTCGAATAGTCTACCAATCCTGTTTTGCCATCCATATCATATGTTTCGCGGCTGGGATCTTTAATGTAATCATATACAATTCCTATATCACCACCTATACCGCTTCCCGCCTTTCCACTAAAGAACTCACTTAGCAGGCTGTTGTTTGAAAGGCCATTACTTATAGCGCTGCTTGTACTAAGCACATTACTTGAATACTCTATGTCTGAATTGGTGGCGGCAAGAAAAGAATCACTTCCACTAGTATACTTAGCATTTAGATTATCGCCCTTCAGGCCCACATATGCTATACCGCCAAGATAGCGCAATGTCGCACCTACCTTTAATTCGTTGTGCTCTTTATCCAATAACACACCCGCATATGAAAGCCCGGCTTCACTCCAAAGGTGAGCAGTATAATTGAACTTACTTGAGGTAATATCTACATTGCCACTGGCAACACTACTTGTATTTGTGATCGTTTGATAAAGCGTTTTGTCGAAGTTATTAAACTGGTTCATTCCCCTGATTGCTGTAGTAAATGCTATGCTGTGTTTATGATTGATGCTGATCATAAAACCCGGTCCGTTCACTCTTGCATAAGGTGCCAGCAAACTGAACTGATTATTATTTGAATAAGCAAACATGTTATTGGTATTGCCATTGGTAACTGCACCAATCAGACCACCTTTACTATTAAGAGAACCAAGGTTGTTATCAACACCCATGTTTAAAGAAAACAGGTCTATGGTGAATTTCTCACGTGCATCGGCAATATTAGCGGGGTTTAGATACAGGCTGTTTGTTCCACTCCAGTTGCTGGTAGCAATACCTAGATTAAACTGCGCATGGGCCGTAATTGAAAACAAAATAATTGCTACAGCAATTATAGATAACTTGATGTAAACATTCCTCATATCTGATCGCATTAACACTTTTGCAGCCCCAAATTACAAAGAAACTTTAATAAATCTTCAATATATGGGTATCGTGAAATATTGCTTGAATGGAATATTGCGTTAAAATATAATGTTTACTCTACAATCCGCTCCCAATGGTCATGTTCTTCCAGTCGTTTCTTTCTCTTGAATTTTATAGGAACATATCCTCCCATATAAACATCGAAACCATATTGGTGGCTGCTGAATAAAGCCAGCATATCATCGCTACCTACGAAAAATCCGCTGAATCTAAATCCGAAACCCACTTTCATATCGTTTGCCAGCCAGCTATAAGTGATCGGTATAGCAAAACTTATTAACCTCGAATCATATCTTGGAGTCACTGTAAACTGGTTATAATATGAGTTGCCAAAATTGTCACGATTTACAAGGTTGTCTATAAAGGTTGCATTTACATAAAAACGCCAGTACAAACGATAATCTGCACTTAAAATAAGTGCTGTGGGCATATGAACTTTTGTAGCCGCAGAAGATGTATCCGCACTAAAGCCTTGCTGGTTCATGTAGTTTTTAAATGAGGTATAATTGGTTACATTATTTGATAACCCCTGCCCTGTCAGATATCCATTACCGCCAACACTAATGTTTGAGTTATTAGTTTTATAATTGATCGCACCCATATCCTTTACCGATGCTGATAAAACGATATCGTGTGTAGGATGGGCGTCATCATCAAGTTTGCCTATACGGTAACGGTATATTATTCCGGCATCCCCGCCTAAACCACTTCCCGCGCTGGCACCAAAAAACCTACTCAATAAATTTGCTGAGGTTATGCCATTAAAAACCGCCTGGTTGTCACTTACTATATTACTTGCAAACTCAAGTTGTGAATTGGTTGCATGAAATGAGTCAGCACCTGCATTGTAATTAACATCCAGATTCCCTTTAAGGCCCAAATAACCAACGCCCCCAAGCCTGCGTAAAGTAACACCAACTTTCAGTTCCGACCTCGACCTGTCAATGATTACACCGCCATAGGTAATACCTATTTCATTCCACATATGTGCCGTCCAGTTAAACTTCTGGGTTGAGTAGCTGTAGTTTGTATTAGTAATGCTGTTGGTATTTGTGACAGTATTGTATAATTGCTGGTCAAAATTATTGAACTGGTTAATGACCCTGATACCTGTAGTGATGGCTATGCTGTTTTTCCTGTTTATACTAAATATTATCCCGGGGCCATGAATATTCACTGCAGGCACTATCATACTAAAATCCTTCCTGCCAGAATTTGTAAAAACACTTTGTGAATTTGAATCTTTGCTGCTAAGGGCCTGGCCCAGGTCGCTTATCTTACTGAATGTACCGAGGTTATTATCAACTCCTACATTGAAACCAATAAAGTTAATAGTGATCTTTTCATCACTGCTGGCAATATTAGCAGGATTAAGATACATACTGTTTATCCGGCTATAGCTACCCGTAGCTACGCCCATGTTATTTTGAGCGTTGCTTGTTATAGCGATAAGCGTGAAAAATAAAAAAGAGGTGAGTGTTTTTTTATTCATTCACTAAATTAAATGTTTACGCAAAGTTAATGCGCTTTATTAATATATTTTCGTTTTTTATTCAAATAGTTGCGCCTAAAATAAAAAGTAATTCAGCTCCAAACTTGCAGAGCTATTACCACTAAATCATCAGGGCTCTTTTATACAGTTGTATCGCATTCTCCAGCCCATAGTACAACGCATCAGAAATCAAGGCGTGCCCAATAGAAACTTCCAACAATGATGGTATTGATTGTTTAAAGAATTGAAGGTTTTCGCGATCCAGGTCATGCCCCGCATTAAGGCCAAGGTTATTTTCTCCGGCAATCGCTGCGGCTTTTACATATGCTGCAACAGCGGCATTTTTATCTTTCCGGTAATTCTTGGCATAATCTTCGGTATAAAGCTCCACGCGGTCTGTGCCGGTATCCGCAGCGGCAGCAACTATACGCTCCACCGGGTCAACAAATATGGAAACACGGATACCCGCGTTTTTAAATACCGCAATTATCCGCTGCAGGTATTCTTTTTCTTTTATAGTATCCCAGCCGTGATTGGATGTTAACTGCCCCGGGCTATCCGGCACCAGGGTTACCTGCGCGGGCTTTACTTCCAGCACCAGGTTCACAAATTTATCTTCAAGCGGGTTTCCTTCTATATTGAACTCTGTTGTGATGATATTGCTGATCTCCCGCACATCACTATATCTTATATGCCGCTCATCTGGCCGCGGATGCACAGTTATTCCGTCTGCCCCGAAATGTTGGCAATCTATTGCTGCTTTTACCACATCAGGATTATTGCCGCCTCTGCTGTTTCGCAGTGTGGCTATCTTATTTATATTCACAGAAAGCTTTGTGCCCATACTTTTGTTTTCTCAAAATTACTGTTCATTTTAGTTAATTTGCATTAGTGAAGATAACAAAGTAAATATTACCAGATTGCGCAGTTATTTTTCTTTTTTTCAAGGCGTCAAAACTGCAAATAGTAAACCTATTTAAAGGGTTGACAACGCCGAAAAAATGGAAAAGAACAAGTAAGATGGTGGGATTTATTTTGTTATCTTCACTTAATGGCCAAAATGAGCATAAACAACAGATATTATTTTGCTTTTGCCTGGCTGGCCTGTTTATTTATTTCAGCCTGTAACCCCACCCCACATACCAATCAAAAAAATGTTTTTCACCTTAATATCTCTGCCGGTTATTTGGAGTCTATAGACCCGGCATTTGCAAAGGACCTCAATATGATGTGGATAGACCACATGGTATACAATACACTTTTGGAAACAGATGAACATTTGCATTTAATTCCATCCTTGGCCAGATCCTGGGAAGTCAATGAAAACGGCCTCGTATATACTTTTCACTTGAGGGGCGACGTGTATTTCCACGATAATGTAATTTTTGAAGGCGGAAAAGGTAGAAGAATGACCGCACCTGATGTGGTATATAGTTTTAACCGCATCATGGATCCCAAAACCGCATCGCCCGGTGCTTGGATATTTAATGGCAAAGTAGCGGAAACAATTCCTTTCGTAGCTATTGACGATACCACATTCCAAATAAATCTCAGATCTCCCTTCCGGCCGCTGCCGGAAATATTGAGTATGGCTTATTGCAATATCGTACCACATGAAGTGGTGGAACATTGGGGCAAAGACTTCCGTAATCATCCCTGTGGCACCGGGCCTTTTATGTTCAGTTACTGGGATGAGGGCAATGTACTGAACCTGCTCAGAAATCCGCATTATTGGGAGCACGACAGCACAGGAAATAAACTGCCCTATTTATCTGCTGTGCAGGTAACATTTGTTGATAGCAAAGCTACTGAGTTTCTATTGTTCCGCCAGGGCAAGATCGATTTTGTGAATGGCATAGACGGTTCGTTCAAAGACCTCCTGCTATCTAAAGACGGGAATTTAAAAAAAGAATTTAAAAATAAATTCCGCCTTGAAAAAAGCACTTATCTCAATACCGAATACCTCGGATTTCTTACCGATACCGCAAACCCCATAATGACGGATGAACCGACCCGCAACCCACTTGTGCGCAGAGCAATTAACTATGCTATCGACCGGCAAAAAATAGTTACCTACTTTAAAAACGGGCTGGAGATACCCGCCACACAAGGATTCATTCCTGCAGGCATGCCCGGTTACGACAGTAGTGCCCATTACGGATATAATTATGATCCGGCCAAAGCATTGCAGTTACTCGCAGAAGCTGGCTACCCAAATGGAAAAGGCCTGAAACCTATAAAAATATTGGTGCCCAATAACTACGAAGACATTGTAAACTTTATAGCCAGCGAGCTACAGGAAGTAGGCATAACCGTGAACATTGAGCTGATGCAACCCAATGTTTTAAAACAACAAATGAGTAAGGGAAAAGCGGTGTTCTTCCGGGCGCAATGGCTGGCAGATTACCCCGATGCCGAAACCTATCTTGTATTTTTCAACAGCCATTATCCCGCACCCCAAAATTATACCCGCTTCAGTGATCCCACATTCGATAAATGGTATGATGAAAGCCTCAATTTGCCGGATACCGCCCGCTGGCTGCTATACCGCCGCATGGATAGCCTCGCTATGAGCTATGCACCGGTAGTGCCATTATATTACGAGCGCCTCGCCCATTTGATCCAAAACAATATCATCGGCTTCCGCAGCAACCCTATGAACATTATTGATATTACACGGGTGGAAGTGAAAAAATGATGATTTTTAAATAGACAAAGCCCCAAAGGGTCGTAATCAACAGCATAGGGTATAGCCCTATGATTCTGTAATTCATAACATATCCCACATCTCCACCAAGCCTTGAATGGGCGCAATCTGTCTGTATTGTACATATAACGCCTGAACCTAACAACTACTCCCACACATATTGCTCATCATACTCAATTTTATACTTTTTCAAAAACGCCCTATACTCTTCCTGAAATGTTCTTTTGCGATGATGATCGTGTTGGTTTGCGATATATTCGATAACGGCATCTATTTCCGTCGGATTCACCGAAAACGCACCGTAACCATTCTGCCAGTAAAAGTTTTTGAGTGATGCATCTTTTGACTTCATCCATTTTGATGAGTGTGCTTTCACTTCTTCAAGCAATTTCATCAAAGCTATTTTTTTTGATAACGTACAAAGTATATGGATATGGTCTGTATATCCACCTACTTGTATCGGATTGCATTCCAGGTTTTTGCAAATACCTCATACGTAACTATGTAATTCATCCTCATAAGGGGGTTGTATTAATGGCTCCCTGTGTTTGGTGCTAAACACGATATGGATATAATTTCTTACTAGCGATTGTCCCATGCTCTTGTTTTTATTTTGTTACCACCGTAAATGACGCACATCATTTACAGATCTCACCCCTTTGGGGCTTTGTCATTTTTGGGTGCATTAATCTCGATGTGCTAATACCCATCGCTGGCATATTACGCCCCTTCGGGGTTTTTCTATTATTCACTTTAAGAAATATGGACACCCTATACAAATATAACAAAAGGACTTATTTGCCGTAATGATAAAAGCTCAATAAAAACCATGAATTATCTCTGGTCATAACGTAATTCCTGGTAGTGTCTCAGTTTGAATTCTTCTAACGACATTTTGAAGCAAAACGATAATATGCCACTATTGATGCCACTGCCAGAACTGTAGCAAGCATAGGCAACATTTTAAACTCTTTCTTTATTGTATGGTTAACTATCCCGGCTATCATTATCACACTATATCCAACCGCTGTTATAGGTGTTAGGATTGGCGCAATTCCCGTTAACCACGGTACTATTATACCCAAACAGCCCAATAACTCTAATACGCCAAGAATACGGATCAATAGTAAATTTCCGTCAGGCTTAATATGTCCGTCAGAAATGTGTTTTTCTCTACTGCCTGTAATTTTCCCGATACCGGGCATGATAAAAAAGGCAGCGAGAACGCCCTGTAAAATCCACGCGACTGTATTCATCATCCTCCATTTTTTCTTTTGGACAACGAAAGTAAATAAATATTCAAACTGAGACATTACCTAATTCCTCATAGATAATAAATATATGCCCTGAAAGGTCAAAACCATTAGCACAGGGCAATGCCCTGTGCTTCATAATATACCCCACATCATCAAAAGCCCTGAAAGGGCGCAATCACAAGCACAGGGTAACGCCCTGTGATTCTCATAATATATTCCACATCCCAAGCCCTGAAAGGGTGAAATCCAGCAACACAGGATGCAGCAACCCAATGAATATTATTGATATTACACGGGTAAGGGTGAAAGAATAGTTGGTAGTAAACATATTGCTACTATCCCTGTCCTCGCCACACTCTTGTACCCTCATCTATTCAACTCGTCATTGCGAGGAACGAAGCAATCTCACAAATGAATATACTTATCAAAGCACTGTCATGGCAGCCGCGCCGAACCATGACCTGCTGAGATTATATGTTCCGCTAAATTTTTCCCCTAATCCTTTACAAATTTGCGTACTTCTGTATCATTCACGCGTACTAAGTACATACTAGGTGGTAGGTTAGCAACGTAAATGGTTTGCAGTTCGCAGTTAACAGTTTGCAATGAGTATATGGTTTGCCCATACATGTTAGTGATGACTATACTATTGATTGGCACTCCTGTAGACTGCACAGAGAGCTCATCTTGCGCGGGATTAGGGAATAGGGAGATCTTGCTGCTTGTATTTATTAATTCTGTTTTTTCACCGCAAATATATTGAATGTCAATATCGTCAATCATCCATCCGGGATGCAACGAAGTGTCGCTGCTACTGATATACGTAAACCGAAACATGACCGAATCATTTGAGATTAGCGCCATTATTGGCCCAAGTGATCCTATAGACCAATAACTCCATATCGTAGTATTTGCTAATGGTGTTACCGTGTCAAAATAATATGCTATTGCAGTATCATAAACATTTATCCATGTATGCCCACTATCAGAGGAAAATTCGATCATAGCAATGGATGTAGTATCCTTGTCCAACTGGTAATAAAATGACATGTTACTAACGACTCCTCCAACACCACAGCTACCTAAGGATACGTAACCCTTGAACGTCAAAATGAATACAGAAGTATCATTAGGAGGGCATGGAATAGCCGTATCAGTGACAATAACTTTACGATAAGAATATGCGGTATCAAATACAGCTTTTTGCGGCCTGCCTACCTGCCAGGCATTGTGGCTATAATGTAACGTGTCAATTGTAATATAATCCTGCCATTGCATAGCATAGATGTATAATGGGAAATTTCCGGTAGTATCAAAGTTGATACCTAGAGTTTGTCCTTGGGCGAAAGCCGGGAAGAAGAGAAGAGCGAGTAATAGTTGTTTCATAAGGTATGGTTTTATATAATAAAGATAATTTAATTATCAGCTCTTTACAAACTTCTTCACCATCTGAAAACTCGGCGGTGTGAACTGATCTTATACTGCATGTGAGATATTCCGCCCCCTCGAGCCTCGCACTTCGCGGACTTGGGCGCAATCAAGGTACTATAGCTAATGGCTGTTCTCGTCAAGCATCTTTTCCCGCACATCTCAAAACCCGCTCTGATAGCGGTTTTTTCAAAAAAGTGTATACACTATCAAATGTATCTAAAATCCCCATCTTAATTTTACATATCACCTGCCGAAGCTGTTTAGCGATGGCTATAGAGCCGGGGTTCATTAAGCCATTGAGCTATTCAGCCATTGAGCCATTTGAAAGAAGGTGGGTTTCATTAAGCCATTGACCTATTAAGCCATTGAGCCATTTGAAAGAAGGTGGGTTTCATTAAGCCATTGAGCTATTCAGCCATTGAGCCATTTGAAAAAAGGGGTTTCATTAAGCCATTGAGCTATTCAGTCATTGAGCCATTTGAAAGAAGTTCTTTGAAAATTATGGGTATATAGGGTTAGGCATTTACCCTGGAAGATTTTTATTGTGCACTTTGAGCAGGTATGCACGCTGCTCATCCGCTGAAATATTTTTGCAGCAATAGCTGCCGGCATAATTATGCATCTGCATAATCACAAATTATTAAATAAACATTTTTTCATCGACAAGTAATCGACACCAGATTTTTTCACAACGCCACACATGCGCAATAATATTAATCATAACCCCGCTACTCACACAGATAACCCAAATGAAATAAAAAAGCGGGTGAGAAAAAAGCGACACATTTTTGAGACACAATTGCGACATTCTTATAAAACAAGCTATATCTGCTTGGTTTTCCGGTTAATAATTATCTTCGCAATGCTATTCCGGGTTCCTTATAGAAATTAATGTAACAACCAATGCTGTTTAATTCATTTGAGTTTTTATTATTCTTCCCTATCGTTACCCTTATTTATTTTTTATTGCCTCATAAGTTCCGCTGGTTTCACTTGCTTATCGCCAGTTGTGTTTTTTACATGGCGTTCATCCCAGTTTATATTCTTATTCTATTTCTTACCATTATCGTTGATTATATAGCAGGTATAATGATTGAGAATGCCGAAGGGCGCAGGCGAAAGTTATTCCTGGCAATGAGCATAGTAGCAAATGTGGGTATACTTGGGTTCTTTAAATACTACAACTTTTTTATAGATAATGTTAACCACGTCTTTTTGTGGACGCATATAAGCGCTAACATCCCGTTCTTAAAGATCATTTTACCCATCGGCCTGTCATTTCATACTTTCCAGGCTATGAGTTACACCATAGAGGTGTATCGGGGCAACCAAAGATCAGAAAGGCATTTTGGTATTTACGCGCTTTACGTAATGTTTTATCCGCAGCTGGTTGCCGGCCCTATTGAGCGCCCGCAGAATATGCTGCACCAGTTTCACGAAAAACATGAGTTTGAATATGATGAAGTTGTTGCAGGGTTACGGATGATGCTCTGGGGGGTATTTAAAAAAGCTGTTATCGCCGACAGGCTGGCTGTATTTACTGATCCTGTTTTTAATAATCCATACGCATATTCCGCTACGGTAATGGTAATAGCCACAGTGTTCTTTGCATTCCAGATCTTCTGCGATTTTTCGGGCTATTCAAATATAGCGCTTGGTGCAGCACGGGTTATGGGCTTTAAACTTATGGTAAATTTCAACTGGCCATACAGCGCAAAAAGCATATCCGAGTTCTGGCGCCGGTGGCATATATCTCTTTCCACATGGTTCAGTGATTATATCTATAATCCTATTTCAGTTTCATTGCGTGATTATGGCTTACTGGCGGTTGTTGTTGCATCTGTTATTACATTTTTTATAAGTGGTATATGGCACGGCGCCGCATGGCATTATATCGTTTGGGGCGGCCTGCATGGTGTGGCCATTGCCTATGAGGTGGTGACACGCAAAACAAGAAAAAAGTTTTTCAAGAAGATCCCTGTATGGGCAGGTAATATTATCGGGCTTACCTGCACATTTTCTTACGTATGCTTCTCGTATATTTTTTTCAGGGCCAATAATTTAAAGGATGCCTTTTATATTGTACGAAAGATACCTACTGCATTTAGTGAGTGTGCGGTTATGCTCAAGGGCCATTTGCCATTACTGCACATGCCACTCTCCAGCGCCCGTGTGATCTTATGTGTTTTGGCAATCGGAATATTAGAGCTGGTGCATATCATACAAAATAAGAGAAGCTTGAATATTGTATTGCAAAACCAACCCTGGTATTTAAGGTGGGGTATTTATTATCTTTTTGTTTTTATGATTCTATACATGGGTGTTTTTCAGAACAGACAATTTATTTATTTCCAGTTTTAACACCAGGACATGAAACGGTTTATCAAAAAGTTGCTGTTGTTTTGCCTGGTGCCGCTGCCTTTATTGTTTCTGCTCAACAATGTTGTTGATAAGGGCCTGAAGAAATCGCGCTATTATTACTACTCCGAATGGAACGACATGTTTGACGGAAAGATCAATGCTGATTTATTAATACTCGGTTCATCACGTGCATGGGTGCAGATATCACCAAAAATAATAGATAGTATGCTTCACGTCAATAGTTATAATCTTGGGCTCGATGGGGCAAGTTTCAATATGCAGTATGCGCGCTTCAGGATCTATCTGCTGCACAACAAAAAACCAAAATATATTTTGCAGGAAGTGGGTTATACATCTACCCTGGTAAAAAACGACCGCCTTCCCGCCACACAGCAATTTCTCCCCTACCTTCAAGACTCTTCAGTTTGGAAAATTGTTACAAACGCCAGCAACCCATTGGCTTTACCGGACCGTTATTTCCCTTTGTATAAGTACAACAACGAAATGACGCTGGTGAAAGAAGGTATTTTAAGCTACATGGGAAAGGGGGCCGTTAGTGAAAAATACAAAGGCTACCAGGGGCAGGAAAAATATTGGGACAGCACTTTTCACGATTTTCTTCAACAAAATCCACGAGGTGCAGTATTTCCCATTGATTCCGTTGCTGTCTCTTTATTTCGTGATTATTTAAATTATTGCAGGGACAATGATATTAAGGTGATCATGTTCTACCCACCGGCATTTATACAATCACTTGCTTACATAAAAAATAAACAGGAAATACTTGATGTCTACAATAATTTCTCCAAAGAGTATAACATTCCTTTCTATACCTACATGTATGATTCCCTTAATTACAGCAGGGATAACTTTTATAATTCACAGCACCTGAACAAACATGCTGCGGAAATATTCTGTACAGAACTTGCAAAAGACATACAGAAAAACATAAAATAAATATTTGCTCCCGATTATCTCCGTATTTTTGAAAGGCAATCATATGAACAAGATTACTGATCAGCCGGACACTTCAAATTCTATCTTCCAAAAAGCAGTAACTTTTGTTAAAGACACAGAAGAAAATCTTTTTCTTACCGGGAAAGCCGGCACAGGAAAAACCACGTTTTTAAAATACATAAGAACACAAACAAACAAACAAAGCGCTATTGTTGCGCCCACAGGGGTTGCGGCCATAAATGCGGGTGGAGAAACCATACATTCATTTCTCCAATTACCTTTCAGCCCTTTTGTGCCGGGCAGCGCAGGCGGCTTTGGCCGGCAGGGAAATGCAGAAGATAAACACTCCTTACTTGCTAACCTGCGGCTCAGAGATACCAAACAAAAGTTACTGCGAAAATTAGAATTGCTCATTATTGATGAGGTGAGTATGGTGCGCTGCGATCTGCTTGATAGTATGGATCTTGTTTTACGCCATGTGCGCAAAAACTGGTCACAACCGTTTGGTGGTGTACAAATGGTTTTCATTGGCGATCTCTTCCAGCTGCCGCCTGTGGCACCTGAAGGGGATTGGGAAATATTACGCAATTACTACAACAGCCCTTACTTTTTCGATTCTAAAGTTCTTCAGCAATACCCACCGTTATACATTGAACTGAAAAAAGTATACCGTCAGAAAGAACAGACCTTTATTGATATACTGAACCGTATAAGAAACGGACAAGTAATACAACAGGATATTGATATATTGAATGCGCGCTACGACCCTGTGCAACAAAAAGAAAAAGGATACATCATACTATCTACACACAACAGGATAGCAGATGATGTGAACCAACAAGCGTTGGAACAATTAGGCAAACCGGCACATACTTTCACAGGAATAATTAAAAATGATTTCAACCCAAAAAACTTGCCTACCGAAGAGGTGCTGCAATTAAAAGAAGGTGCACAGATAATGTTTGTAAAGAATGACTTGCAAACACCAAGGCGTTATTACAACGGCAAAATAGCATTGGTATCAAAAATAGGCATTGATGGCATATGGGTTACTTTCCCCGGCGAAGATGACGCAGAACCTTTGCTGCTGGAGCTGGACACCTGGAAAAACATGCGCTATACACTTAATGCACAAAAGGGTGAAATAGAAGAGGAAGAATCGGGAAGTTTTACACAATACCCTGTGCGCCTTGCCTGGGCAATTACCGTACATAAAAGCCAGGGATTAACGCTTGATAAAGTTGTTGCAGATCTTAACCAATCGTTTGCACCAGGGCAAGTATATGTGGCGCTCAGCCGATGTACAAGCATGGAAGGATTAGTGTTGCGCAGCAAATTAAATATCAATAATGTCATTGTAGACCAGCGCATTGTGGACTTTGCAAAATTGGAAAACGATGAAGACGAACTCGAAGAATTATTATCTGAAAGCATGCGTAAAGCACAGGCATCGCAACTCTGCAAAATATTTTCTTTTACAGACCTCATCTCTTATGCAGAACAATTAGTACCCGAAATATTAAAACGGAAGACTGGTCCAAAAGAAAAAAATCTGGCACTGATAGAAAAAATATTGCTGACTTTAAAAGATGCGCAAAAACATGCGGCAGCTTTTCACAAACAAATTCATTCACTCATTTCCACCGAAGAAGGCGCAAAGCTTGACGAGCGTAAGAAAGCAGCAATAAAATATTTTAGTGAGAAAGTTTTAACCCCTTGTATTACAGATACAGATGAACATATTGACACAATGGGAACGCTTACAAAAGTAGCTAAGCAAGTAAAAGTTTGGAAAGACTTAAATGAACAAATGAAATTAAAGGTTACAGAAATAAATGGTATTCAATAACCATCATTATCCATGATATACTCTGGATGCTACGATCGAGCCGTCTTTAATTTCCAGCACTTCTGCAACCAGCATTTCAGGTTCATTTTCTACCCTCCGTATATACTCCATGAAAATCCTTTCATCATTAGCTGTTAATGTTGTTGGGGTATAAGATAGTGTTGGTAACCGGTCAAATGCATCTTGCCACCATGCACTCAATGCATCTTTGCCGCAAACAAGCCCATTGGTTTCAGGCAGCCTGATCTTTAGTTTAGGGCTATAATGTTTTGCTTCATTATGGTAAAGAGATAATAACTTTTCAAGATTGTGCTCGTTGAATGCCTCAAACCATTTTGTAGCAATGGTAAGGTTCTGTTGTATCATTCTGGTTGGATAATTGGTATAAGATCAATAGATAAATCCTTAATTCAACTTTGCCGGAGCTATGAGTTGGAATTCAGGAATGGTTACGGTGAGTTTCTTTTTATTAAACAGGTTTTCCATAAAATAAGAACCATACATTTTTCCTATTTCGCTATGCAAATTAGCTCCTGATGTATACTGATAGCTATCTCCGGGAGCTATTACCGGTTGCTCACCAACTACGCCATCACCCTCTACTTCCCTATGTGTACCATTGCTGTCTAATATGTGCCAGTGGCGGCTTATGAGCCTTACAGGATATATTGTGAGATTTTCTATTGTGATCCGGTATGCAAATAAATATTCAGAGTTCAGAGGGTTAGATTGTGCGGGCTGGTAGAACGTTTCAACCATAATATTTACACCCTCGGTTACGAGTTGCACCATATTTTTCGCTATTAGTTATGCAAAGATAGTGAAAAAATAATTACTTATCCTTGTTATAAAAAGAATTTATTATGTCTGCAACGAGGTCTCTTTCATAACCCTTTTGAATAAGGTATCTGTAAAGCTTTGATTTCCGTGATAAAATGCTTTTATCTTTCTTTATTTCTTCTGCTTTTTTAGTTGCAAGCTTATTTAGAGTGGTTTCATAATCATCGCCGGGTATTTCTGTCATTGCTTTCTTTATGCAGTAATCAGATATTTTCCGGAGTTTTAACTGTTGTTTTATTTTCTCTTTACCCCATTGTTTCATTCTGAACTTACCTCCGGCGAACGCTTTGGCAAAACGCTCTTCATTCAAAACACCTGTTTCAATGAGACCCGTCAATTGTTGTTCTACCTCAGGGGTGGTAAACCCTAATTCATAAAGTTTATTACGCACTTCCGAATGGCATCTTTCCTGGTATTTACAATAATGAAGAATTGCAGCTTTTATTTCCATTTTACCGTCCCATAAACACCATTAATATTTGTACATCACTTGGGTTCACCCCACTGATCCTGCTTGCCTGGCCAAGTGTGCGTGGTTTTATCTTATTCAATTTTTGTCTTGCTTCACTTGACATTGCAGACAGTTTCTCATAATTAAAGCTTTCCGGTATCATCAGGTTTTCTAAAGCAGACATCTTTGTCACTAATTCCTGTTCTTTTTCTATATAAATATCGTACTTCACCTGTATTTCCACCTGCTCTAATACCAAAGCGTCTGCTTCACCTATTGCTGCTCCCAGACTTGGAATAGCGGATATCATATCTTTCAATCCAATTCCGGGGCGCAATAGTAGCTTTATTGCACGTGTTTTTTCCTGTAAAGCAGATGAATTATTGTCTTCCAGTAAATTAGCAACCATTTCCCGATCAATGCTAAAACCTGCCAAAAGGTTCTTGATCCGCGCTACTTCATCCTTTTTATCATTCATTAATCGCAACCTTTCATCTGAGGCAAGGCCAATATCATGACCTAATTGTGTTAATCGAAGGTCTGCATTATCCTGACGGAGCAATGTGCGGTATTCCGCCCTGCTGGTAAACATTCGGTAGGGTTCGTCGGTTCCTTTATTTATCAGGTCATCAATAAGTACACCTATATAGGCATCACTACGTTGTAATACAACCGGTTCTTGCTCTTTCGCATTCCTTGCTGCATTTATGCCTGCCATTAAACCCTGGCAAGCGGCCTCTTCATAGCCTGTTGTTCCGTTTATCTGTCCAGCGAAAAATAAATTACGTACTAATTTGGTCTCCAAGGTGAATTTTAGCTGCGTTGGCGGGAAATAATCATATTCTATCGCATATCCTGGCCTAAAAAATTTGCAATTCTCAAATCCCGGCACCATTTTAAGCGCTTTATACTGTACATCCTCAGGTAATGAGGTGCTAAAACCATTCACATATATCTCGACGGTGTTCCATCCTTCCGGTTCTACAAACAATTGATGGCGCTCTCTTTCTGCAAAACGGCTGATTTTATCCTCAATACTCGGGCAATAACGAGGGCCACTACCTTTTATTCTGCCTTGGTACATAGGAGACTGTTCAAAACCGGTCTTCAATATTTCATGTACCTCTGGGCTGGTATAAGTAACCCAGCAGCAGCGTTGCTCTTGTGGTTTTATCTTTTTAATGGGCAAATAGGAGAATCCAACTACTTCTTCATCACCGTTTTGCACTTCCATTTTAGTATAATCAAGGCTTCTGCCATCTATTCGGGGCGGTGTACCGGTTTTAAGGCGTGCGCTCTCGAAACCTTCACCTACTAGTTGCTCTGTGATACCTGTTGCCCCTTTTTCACCTATCCTTCCACCTCCAAACTGTTTCTCCCCTATGTGTATCACGCCATTTAAGAAAGTTCCATTGGTTAAAACTATGCACTTTCCTCTTATTTCCTGACCCATTCCGGTTACAACACCTTCAACTGTTCCACGTGAAACAATCAAACTCTTCACCATATCCTGCCAAAAATCAACGTTTTTTGTGTTTTCAAGCATTTCCCGCCATGTAGAGGCAAATAACATACGGTCATTTTGAGAGCGGGGACTCCACATGCCTGGCCCTTTTGATTTATTAAGCATCCTAAACTGGATCATACTGGCATCACTTACTATGCCGCTATAGCCACCAAGCGCGTCAATCTCTCTTACTATCTGGCCCTTTGCTATACCACCCATTGCCGGGTTGCAACTCATTTGCGCAATGGTTTGCATATTCATTGTTACCAAAAGCACTTTTGACCCCATATTTGCGGCAGCCGCGGCAGCTTCACAGCCGGCATGGCCAGCCCCAACAACAATAACATCGTATTCAGGAAACATAACTGCAAAGGTACAAATACTCTGATAATAGACAGACAAATACTGAAATAATATAAGCGGTTATTAAACCCCTGAAATCGTCGGTAGTCAAATGTTTTGTTAAATAGCAAGCGATACACAATGTAGCTGATGGTGACCGCAACTAAAATACTGCATCTGAACACAGAATACAAACGCCAAGAGTGCATTACTTTTGAAAAAATAGGCCTGTTTTGTATCAATATACTGAAGGTTATAACTGGAAAAGTGAGAGTGTTCCACGTGGAACAAGAATAAAATTTTTGTTTTTAACAATAAAATGTATAAAATTACGTTACTTTGTAATAATGCTGAAGCCTAATAAAACATATTCTATCTCCTTTGCACTGTTATATTTAACAGTTGCATCGGTTTGTGGCTATGCGCAAAGCAAAATAAAACGTGAAATAATAAAAGAAAAGCAGCCTATTACTGTCGGGTTCCAAACAGGCAGAGAGTTACTTTTCAACACCACACCCTTGTTGCATAGCAAACAAAGTAAAGTTCATTACGGAATCAGTAAATCACTGGTTTTGCGCAAGCCACTTAACTCACATTTTAAGTTAGAAGCAGGCCTTAGTTATACAAGTATTCAAACCAGCCCTACCCCATTCAACTTTACTGGTAAGCAAAATAATAATTTAAAGACATCTTCTTTTGCATTGCCTGTAACTATACAATACTATCTTTTACCTGAAAGGTGTAGAATACGCCCCTTCTGCGGAGCCGGGCTTCAGTGTAATCTATCAGAACACAAAAGCAATATACCCGCTACTGCATCAGGAATGGACGTAATTTCCCAATACAACGCTCCGCCACAATCAGATACAAAGTATATTACGATTCTATTTACCCAAGGAGTTACTTTTGAAGTAAACACAAAAATTGAAGTGTCTCAGTCTTTTCATTTCATTCCGGAGAATAACAATACTGTAATTGGTATTAACCTGGGTGTAGGCTATAAGATACCTTAATAATAATTCGTCTCTTTCTCTTCAATCTTATTCGAGTTAATTCCCGCTTCATGCCCTGGAATTCCATTTCAGTGTAATAACCTTACGATCAAACTTGTTGAGCAAAGATGCCCTGGCACTAAATAATTCTGATACACAAAATGACGTATTGAGTATTTGTAACCAAATTTAAAATGGTAATTGTAGCCATTGATGGTAGGTAAAATCTATTACGACTAAAGGCTTATAAAAAGTTACAGCGTTTCGCGGTGACAAGATTCTGCGTTTATTTGGGGATTACTCTCAATTGAAAACAGGTCATATAATACTGTGTGTACTACACAATAAAACAACACCACTCTATTTATTAGTCTTATAAAGAAACAGCTTTAGATTAAAATAAAAAAGGCTGCCAAGTGATTGGCAGCCTTTTTACGTTTAAGCAATAAATTATTTGATAACTATGAATTTCTTAGTCGCAACTTTACCTTCTGCGTTAATAATTAAATAATAATGACCTGGTGCAAGTTTCGTTGTATTGATTGAATATGTTTCATTCTGTACGTTAGTGTGTGTTTCTTTACTTACAAAACGAGCAAGACCGTCAATTATTTCATAAGAAACAGTTGGTTCGTTCTTATCAAAAGAAACAGAAACGTTAAGCACATCTTTTGCCGGATCTGGATACAATGAAATATTTGCGAGTGGTTTAGGAACAGTATTTACACTAACCGGGTGGTTGTTAACCATCATTGCAACCGCAGGAACCAAACCTATCATATTACTGTAAACAAAAGAATCTACAGAGTTAAGATATGCTGTCATACCTGCTGGTACCGGTGCATTGCCCTGACCCATGTTATTATAAAGAGAATCCTTTTGAGTTAAAGAAATTTCAAGACCTGAATAATCTAACAGGTGGTTACCAGAACCGCCAACGTTTGCCTGATAGCGTCCGTAAACACGTGGATATGCATTGATATTTCCATCACAACCTAAGAATGAAGCAGGTGGAACATCAACACAAACATAGTACCAGCTGTTTGCATCAAGCAATAATTGACCACCTGAACCAGCACCTGTGTTACCACTACCTGTGTCTGAGTATATTGCTTGGTATAACATATTTTCTGATGTGTCGTATATTCCGTCAAATGGCCTTGAACCAGAACCTACTAATTGTAATTCACCATCTTCAACAATACTATCTGCTATACCGCCGCCGGCTCCATCAACCCATTTGAATATAAATACATTGCTGTTTCCTGATAAAAACGGATAACCGGCTGTACTATTTAATGCAAGAGAATACTGCACACCTGATACTGCAGTACCTGATTTAGCAACGTAATACATTGGACCCCATAAGAATTCGATTCCACCGCCAAATGCTTCATAAAGAGCTCTTAATGGTTGTTTATTAGTAAAGTCGTAGCTTCCTTTAGAGTAAACAGTATCTGTAAGATAGAAATTTACAGTTTGACTGTTGTCTGCAGGATATTGGTCAATAGAATCAGACTCTATTTGATACGTAACACTAAACATACCCGGTCCTGAAGCAGTTAAGGCGTATTCTGTGGTATTGAACATAGCATAAATAGAATCAGCAACAGTAAATGGGGTAGAAAGATCTACTTCGCCTACGTGCTGGTTTGTAGCAATACCGCCTGTTGGAGTAAAGCTTGTGCTTGATTTAAGTTTTACACCTGTTATTGGGTTTGTACCGTAGTTAGCTATAAATGCACCATCAAGCATGTTATATGCTGTTGGGTTGCCCGTTGTACCCATTTGGTTAGAAGGTACTGCATACGCATGCCACAAGGCTGCACCACCTGGCACAAAACCAAGATCATTCTGTAAGCTCTGGCCCCATGGAGTAATTGTAAAATGAGCAACAACTCCCGCATTGTATAAAGAATCAATAATGTTACCATCAGCTTGAGATATCATAAAAACAGGAATAGTAACAGAAGCTCCTGCACCCGCTGAAGCCATGCCTAGTGGGCCGCCTGGAGCATTGTCTACAATAACACAGGCAATGGCACCGGCGTTTTGACAATCATCCGCTTTATCACCAAAATAACTGCTGCCACGATAAACAAAACCGATCTTACCGGTCATGTTTGTTGTAATGGTATGATCAACGGTACCTACAGTACATAAGCTATCTCCTGCTTGTGGCATCATTATAGCGACATTCACGATTGGCGTTGTCACTGGTGCACCCCATGGGGTAGTGCCGCTGTAAGCAGCATTATATTTTTTGTCACCGGCATCTGATGTCGGGCTAACAACTTCAAAACGAAGTCCTACATAATCAGCATACCAGTTAGGGCTGGTATTAATGGTTCCTACGCCAAATGATAAGGGATGTATCTGGGCGTTTACAACTCCTGTAGCCGATAAGAAGGCAACAAGCAATAAGTTTTTAAATAAGTTAATTTGCTTCATAAAATTTATTTTTAAATTTGGACACCAAGTTATGAACATTATACAATATAACCAAAAAATAACCCCTTTTGGGTTATCCCATACCTTACCCTGCTAATCCTAGTTGCTTACTCAATTCCATCATTCGATCTATTGGTTTCCTGGCAGCAACTCTCAATTCTTCATCCATTATTATTTCTGGTAATTCATACTTCATACATAAATATATTTTTTCAAGCGTATTAAGTTTCATATGTGGGCAATCATTACACGCACAAGCATTATCCGGTGGTGCTGCAATAAACGTTTTATGAGGAGCGTTTTGTTGCATTTTATGCAAAATGCCAGTTTCTGTTGCCACTATATAAGACTGGGCATTATCTGTTTCTGTATATTTTAATAACTGTGTTGTAGACCCAATAAAATCAGCGATACGTAATAACGGATCCTCACATTCCGGATGTGCGATAAGTTTAGCTTTCGGGTGTCGCTCCTTCATTTTTATGATCTTCTCCAGAGAGAATAATTCATGTACCATACATGCGCCATTCCACAACAACATATCCCTACCCGTTTTCTTATTTATATATCCACCAAGATTCTTATCCGGAGCAAAAATTATTTTCTGTTCTTTAGGTAAGCTTTCAACGATCAATTGTGCATTTGAAGAAGTGCATATAATATCACTTAACGCTTTTATTCCTGCAGAACAATTAATGTACGATATCACAAGGTGATCAGGATGCTTATCTTTAAATGCTTTAAAAAGAGCTGGTGGACAGCTATCGCTTAATGAACAACCGGCTTTAAGATCAGGCAATAAAACTTTCTTTCCCGGGTTTAATATCTTAGCAGTTTCTGCCATAAAATGTACTCCGGCAAAAACTATTATATCAGCCTCTGTTTTCGCTGCATGCTGCGCCAATCCTAGGCTATCGCCAATATAATCGGCTATATCCTGTATATCGGGCTCCTGGTAATAATGCGCAAGAACCACTGCATTCTTTTCCTTTTTTAATTTATCTATCTCTTCAAAAAGATCTAATGATGGATCTATCTCCACATTCAAAAATCCATTATCTGCTAACTCATTTATTTTAAAATCCTTCTGCTCCATATCCTTTACAAATTTAAATTATGGTATTAAATAAAGCCACGTTTTAAAACCTGCCTCATACTTTCCACACTTATTCACAACCCTATTAATAATATTTAAACTTTTTAAAGAAACTTAACTACTATTATTAGGACTGGGGGTATGGGGAATAAAAAAAGTAATTCCTATTGCAAATTAGGATGTTTTATTTTATTCACAGAATACTGAATTAATATTAACACATAAAAAGCAGCACAGGCCACTATCTAACAATTACTTTGTGGATTGTTAATTAAGTAAGGTGTTAGTAAAATTACAAACCTTAATATCGTAACACAGTGTGGAGAACCTCCTAAAAAAAAGAATAAACCGCCAAAACAATTGAAATTAAAATAGTTATGGGCAAACCGAAAATAGTTCTACAGCAAATACACATCAATATTCACACCAACAAAATAACAAATACCAGAAAAATCATTACACATATACAAATAATAAGAGCAGCCAATTTTTTTCCAAAAATGAATCAAAAATTAATGTAAAGCAATTCTAAAACACATAAAATACAGTAAAGACAAAGAGATATTATACATAATATATAAAAATAAAACCCGAATCTATTAATAACTGTGTAAAATCTCATTTTTTCGCATAAATTTGCCGTCCTTAATATAAAACATAACACAAACATACAATGTCTGTAATTCAAACGATAAGAAATAGGTATGGAAAAATAGCCGGTGCTATTATTGCAATCGCGCTGGTAGGCTTTATCGTATCTGACGCACGAAATGGTTCTTTCGGAAATTTTTTAGGTGGGCACGATTCTAACGTGATGAAAGTGAATGGTGTAAAAATTGACCCAAAGGAATATCAGCAAAGGGTGAAGGAATACGAAACGCTAAATGAGATCTACAATAGAGGTCGCACAATAGATGATGTATCACGTGCTCAAATGAATGAGCAGGTTGTACAAAATATAGTTTATGAAACAGCTATTGAAGAACAGTGCGACAAACTGGGTATACAAACCACAGACGATGAAAAAAAGGAACTGATATATGGTCCTAATGTTGATCCGATGATCAGGGGGTTCCAGCTTGAGGGTAGTCCTATATTTATGAACCGTGATACCCACGAATTTGATCCATCTATTATAAAGGCGTTTGAAAAAGAAATTACCGAGCAGTCACAAAAAGTTGACCCAACAGGAAAATACAGAGAGCAATGGCAAGCCGTTAAAGGCTATGTGCTCCGCAACAGCCGGATAAATAAATTCAATGCAATGTTCACTAATGGTCTTTATGCTCCTGTATTTGTTGCAAAACATTCTGCAGAAGATATGGGCGCTATGGCATCTATCAAGTATGTAAAAATACCATTTACTTCAGTTGCAGATAATGATGTAAAAGTTAGCGATGACGATATAAAAGCATACATGCAAAAACATGCCGACCTCTATAGCGTAGATCAACCAACACGTAGTATAGAGTATGTTTCTTTTGATATCAACCCATCATCTGCTGATACGGCAAGATCACTAAATGCACTTGCAGAAATAAAAGGTGATTTTGAAACTACAAAAGACAACAAGAGTTTTGTGAATGGTAAAAGTGACGAAGCTAACTCTTACTCAGAGGCTTATTTAAATAAAAAGACATTCTTATCAAGGTTTGCCGATACAATTATGGAAGCTCCTGTGGGTAGCATTTACGGACCGTATTTTGAGAACGCTAGTTATAAACTAACAAAAATAATAGACAGAAAAACACTTCCGGATTCTGTAAAATGCCGCCACATACTTGTAAGAACAAAAGCACAAGGAACAGACATAGCAACAGACACTGCTGCAAAAATGAAAATAGACAGCGCCATAGCTGCAATAAAATCCGGTGCAAAATTTGATTCTATCGTACAGAGATATTCTGAAGATGATGGTAGCAAAGCTAAAGGCGGAGAATATACATTTGCGCTTATACAAAAGCCTACATTAGCAAAAGAGTTTGGCGATATCATTTTTGAAGGAAAAACCGGCGAAACAAAACTTGTAAAGGTTTCGAACGATAATTATTCCGGATACCATTACATTGAGATTTTGAGTCAAACAGGTCAGGCACCGGCTGTACAGATTGCGACAGTAAGTAAAAACCTCGCTCCAAGCGATAGTACAGTAAATGCCATCTATGGTAAAGCAACAGAATTTGCCGGTAAAAACACAACAGCCGAAGCTTTTGATGCAGCAGTTAAAAAACAAAATCTCGATAAAAGAATAGGAGACAATATTAAAGTAAACAACTTCATTATTCCGGGAATAGGCCCATCACGTGAAGTAGTTAGATGGATGTATGACCACGATCGTAAAATAGGAGATGTTTCTCCGGTATTTCAACTCGGTGAGCAACGTTATGTTGTAGCAAAACTGATCACCTTCCAGGATAAAGGCCCTGCAACAATAAATCCTGCCAACAGAGCAATGCTGGAACAAAAAGTAAGAGAAGAAAAGAAAGCAGAAATGATTTCTAAAAAATATACCGGATCACTCGATGCAATTGCATCAGCTTCTGGTCAGCAGGTACAACAAACCGATTCAGTAAGACTTGCAGGATCTTACATTCCTAATCTTGGTTTTGAGCCCAAAGTAGCCGGATACACATTCGACGCAGCTTTTCAACCCAATACAGTGTCTCCGGGTATTAGCGGAAATGGAGGTGTATACTTTATTAGCGTGTTAAATCGCACCAACCAGCAATTACCAACTGACCAAAACCTCCTGTTCCAGATTTTAGGCCAGCAGAGAAGGAATGAGCAAATGCAGTTGATGAATGCAGCATCACAGATGATGCAACAAACCATTAGCAGAAAGACAGATGTAACATATAATGCCACTAACTTTTAATACGGTATAAAACACATTTTCTAAAAAAGGTTGTTTCATTATTGGAACAGCCTTTTTTAATAAAAAATAAGTTGTAAATTGTAGTGATGAGTGAGCGGATCATAACACTATTTGGAGAAGAAATAGTACCCGAGCAGGTAAAAGCGGTGGGGAAGAGCCGTGCGAAAAAAAAACCGGAAGAAAAGAAATCGGAAACTGATGAACAAACAAACATTGCGCCTGAAATAAATAATGAGCCCGGGAAAACAGAACCGGAAGCGATTCAGGTAAAAGAAAAGCCACAAGCAAAAAAAGAGCCTCAAAAAAAACCGGAGCCTATTCAAATAATTGAAACCCCGGAAATAAATAACGAGCCGGAGGAGATAGAGCCGGAAAAGAAAAATACAACAGCCAAAGAAAAAAAAGCAGAAAATGTAAACCTGCCCGAAGATTGGGATGGTGATAAACAATACTATTCTATAGGGGAAGTTGCTACACTCTTCAATGTGAAAACATCGCACATCAGGTTCTGGACCAATGAATTCAAACTTAAAGTACGCACTACCCGCAAAGGAGACAGATTATATACTGCCGAACAAATAAAAGAATTGCGCACCATCCACCACCTTGTAAAGGAGCGCGGGTTTACTCTTTCGGGCGCTAAAGCCAAATTGAAAACAAAAAACAAAATAGATATAGAAACCATAGACCTCAAGCAATCCTTGCTACAACTTAGAAACAAACTGGTGATCATCCGAAACCAACTCACCTAAATCACCGTTAACAAAAATGAAAAAAATATTCGCTCTTTCCCTCGTATTAATATTTGCAATGAATATCAACGCAATGGCTCAAATGCCCCCATATGCTACATACAAAGATAGTGTTGATGGCGGAGTGATCTATAACGGCAGGATCACTTTTGATGATCTGAATAAAGAATTAAGTTTCACCTGGCTCAATGTGGTACATGAATACAAGCCTTCTGAAAATGTAATAGATTTTCTGCAAACATATCTTAAGCCATATACCATGGTTGTTTTTATGGGCACCTGGTGCGATGACTCTCATTACCTCATACCCCGATTCGAAAGAGTGTTGCAATTGATAAATTATCCGTCATCAAATCTTACAATGTATGGCGTCGACCGGGCAAAAACTACAAAAGACGGTGATGAGAAAAAATACGGGATCACATTAGTGCCAACAATTATCTTATTCAAAGATGGTAAAGAGGTGGGTCGTATCACCGAAACTGTGAAGAAAACTATAGAAGAAGACCTCGCTGCTATAATCAGTTACCCACCTGCACATTAATACCGGTATTGATCGGAAAAATTATTTTCATTTTATGGAATTACCAGAACATATCTCAATTGATCTTTTAAAAAAAGAATATCCTGATAATATAGCATTATCTACAGCTGCGAAAAAACGTATTGCCCACAACAGGGCATATCTTGATAATGTATTGAAGTCGGGCAACACATATTATGGTATCAATACCGGTTTTGGTTCTTTATGCAATGTCCGTATAGAAGACCATGAACTTGAGCAACTACAGGAAAACCTCGTATGCTCACATGCCTGCGGCATGGGCGATGAAGTGCCCGAAGAAATAGTGCGCCTTATGTTGCTGCTGAAAGTACATGGCCTCAGCCAGGGATATAGCGGCGTGAGAACAGAGGTTGTGCAGCGCCTGGCTGATTTTTATAATCTTGGTATTTACCCCGTTGTTTTTGAATTAGGTTCTCTCGGGGCTTCCGGTGATCTTGCTCCGCTTGCACATATGTGCATGCCCATTTTTGGAAAAGGAACAGTAAGATACAAAGGCGTAAAAATGCCTGCGGCAGAAGCATTACAAAAAACCGGTCTTCAACCCATAATGCTCGCCGCAAAAGAAGGCCTTGCTTTACTGAATGGCACACAGTTCATGAGCGCATATGCAACATGGGCACTCATACAATCAAAACGTTTATCCGTTTGGGCAGATGTCATTGGTGCAATGTCTGCAGATGCTTTTATGGCTAAAGACGAACCGTTCAAATATCCAATACACCGTGTTCGCCCGCATAAAGGGCAGATTGCTACCGCAGAAAGAATATTAAAATTATTAGCAGGGAGCGAAATACAAAAATTACACAAAGAACAGGTACAGGATCAATATTCTTTCCGCTGCATGCCGCAGGTACATGGCGCCACAAAAGATGTAGTGGATACTGTATCAAATGTTTTAGAGATCGAGATCAATTCTGTAACAGATAATCCGATTGTTTTTCATGATGAGGATGCGATAATGAGTGGTGGTAATTTTCATGGTCAGCCATTAGCGCTCCATGCTGATTTCCTGGCAATAGCAATGGCAGAGCTTGCAAATATTTCCGAACGCAGGACTTATTTATTAGTAAGTGGCCAGCGAGGGCTGCCGGCGTTCCTCGCCCCAAATGCCGGTTTGAACAGCGGGTTCATGATAGCACAGTATACCGCGGCGGCAATTGTGAGCCAGAACAAACAATATTGTACCCCTGCATCTGTAGATAGCATAGTAAGCAGCAATGGCCAGGAAGATCATGTGAGCATGGGAGCCAATGCAGTAACGAAGTTGCGCCGGGTCATCCAGAATGTGCAGCGGGTACTGGGCATAGAATTACTTACAGCCGCACAGGCACTTGACCTGCGCCACCCGCATAAGTCATCACCGGTAATCGAAAATATCTGGAACGAACTACGCAAAGAAGTATCTTTTATGGCAGAAGACGAAATACTGCACGATAAGCTTATTGCCGCGGAGCATTTTTTAGAAAGAGAGCCGGTAATTTAAAGTTATCTGAAATGATGAAGATAAATATTACAAAATAAAGGGAAGCCCCTTTAGGGGTTTGGGGTTTTTATGGAGCAGCAAAAAAACTATATCGTTTTTCAATGCTATGGAAATGAAAGCATTTTCCATGAATGTACTTATGCACTCCTTTCCTTATCGCGTTTGTATACTCCCGGCCAACTAATAAATACCGAGATATGGATATACACAGATAATCCCGGTTGGTTTAGCTCCTTTAAGGATTGCACATTACCAATACATTATCGCGCAGTAAATGACAAAACGATAAAAGCGTGGAAGGGAGAAATAAATTTTGTGCACCGCGTAAAAGTAGAAGTGCTCAAAGATTTTATAAAAGATAAAAGCGGAAATATTCTTTACCTCGATTGTGATATAGTTGTTACACACCCAATAGATCAGGTATTGAAAAACATTAATTCCGGGCAGCTGTATATGCATGTGCGGGAAGGGCTTGTCGGCGACCGGGGTAATAAAGTACTGGCAAAGCTTAATGATCATTACAAAAACAAGTCTCCGTTAAAAATTAAAGAAAAACCCGTCCATGAATTCGCAATGTGGAACGCCGGGGTTTTAGGCTTTAACACAAAGTATGCCCATATACTTGAAGAGGTATTAGCATTCACAGATAGCGAATACCCTAACTTCCCAAAACATATAATAGAGCAGTTTGCTTTTTCTATATATTTTCAGCAGGCAGGTCTTGTTAAAGCTGCCGCACCATACATATTCCATTACTGGAACTTAAAAGAAGCGCGCGATATACTATCATCTTTTTTCACTCATTTTAAAGATAAGAGCTGGGTTGAACTTACCCGTTATAGTTCACTTGTGCAGATGCATGCATTGATGCAGGAAAAAGCAAATTTTTATCGTAACAGGGGTATGTTGGGAAGTATGACGAGCAAAAAATGGCTTCCCGAAAAACAGGATTGGGCAGAGTTAATAAAGCAATTATAGATACTGGAATCATATTCAACGCTAAACCCGATAATACCACGCTCTCCTTTGGAGAGGGTCGGGGAGAGGTCTAAGGCTTTGCGGTTTTTAACAGTGTCACTACCGAATCAATCCCTGCCTGGTTCCGCTCATTATAGATAGATTGGGAAATATCCTGTTTCTCCTGTTGCGTCAGGTGAAAATTCAGAGCGGCTGTTTTATTGGCTTCCTTCGGTACATACTGCAAGGTTATATACCGGAGCTTCCCACCAAAGCTATGTGTTTCCAGGTCCTGGTAAATAGTTTGGGAATAAGACTGGAACGCCTCCCATTTATTTTGTATCACAAATACAGGGTCAACGATCATATTGCTTAAAGAAGATGATTGCTCAGAAGGTGAGGTAACTGTATTTTCCCGTGTATCGCGGATATCAATAAATATTATTTTGCGGGTATTTTTCCCTAACCAGTCACGAAGCACATATAAATAGCGGCTCGCCACCTCAGCGCCGAAATTATCTCTTAGTCCTGCATCCATTATATCCATCTTGGGCTCGCTCGGCAATTTTACTACCGGAAGCACATAAGGGAATGTAGCATTCATACGCAGTGCAGAGGTTATCCGCAGATTATAAGGATCTTGCTTTGCAAAAAACGCAGCAAAATCTATTGCGTCTATTGGAGGCATTGAATCATTAAGCGAATACTCCGGTTGCGTTAAGTATCCTACTGGTTGGTCAGAGATCATTAACCGCCTGCCATCATTTACTATAGTACCATTAATTATAAGGAGTGGTATAGAACCATTAGCTTCCCGGTCTCTATAGTATCCTATGCTTTTATCCATCAGGCTGTCTGTGTTCCTGATCAATTCCTGTTCCATTGCGTAGCCTCTGTCCCGGGTGTATGAATAGCCGGCAATGTTTATTTTATTAAAAGGGGATACAAGGTCTACGCTGGCAAATGAAAATATAATGGCATTGAGCAGGTCTTTACCTACATTTTTTTGGTACTGTTCAGAATAAGGATCTTTTAAAATCCCTTGTTGGCAAGCATCATGCAGGTTCCTCCAGTAAGCGGCGCCTATCATACCACCTGATGCCCCGGTGATAAGTGTCGTGTTTTTAAACAAGCGGCCATTTGTCATGCTGTCAATATATTGTAACGCACAGAAACTCCAATAAGCAGCACGCGAGCCACCACCACTCACCGTTACAACAACGAGTGGTGGATTTGTAGAGTCAGCAGTATTTTTGTTTTTCCATAATCCCAGTCGTTGCTCTTCTGTATTTTTATCGGCGGCATAGCGTTGGGTAGTGAATAATTTATGTACGTGCTCATAATCGTATATGGGCTCATTACTTGTGTGCGTATGATAATTAAGTCCGTAAGCAATACTCCGCAGATCGAAAAAATTAAATTTTACCATTAGTGTCATAAGCACCGCAAATATTATCCAGCCAATTGCTTCCCAGCTTTTCATAAAATATTTAAATGCGCCCACAATACCCATGATTATAGAAAACAATAGCAGGAAGCCGGCACCGGCAGGAGCTCTTAAAAGAGGCCGCTCCATAAACACACCCATCAGTAACAATACAACATATGCTATAACAGTTGCAAATATTACATTACGGTGATGGCGGCGAAGCACCGTATTCATCACCCTCGGATGAAAAGTTTCGAGGTCTGAGTTTTTCTCGATTTTTAATTTTCCCGAAATATAAGATTCCGCCGGAAGTATGTCCAATTCATAATCAAGCGAATCATAAGGAATGATCTCCCGTATGCGCGCAGGGTTAGTAATTGTAGTTAACATCGTTTTGAAGAAATCACGGCTCACACGGAAAAAATAGGCGAATGAAATAAATATCACCAATGCCATACCAAGATAAAAACCAAGCTGCAAGAGGATAACATTCATCAATGATGCATGCTCATTATACCACTGGTAGTGGATACATGTTACAGAATAAAAGTCGAGGAACACAAGTGGGATAATACAATTATTATAACAATACACTACAAAGGCATGGCGGGTTGCCCCCATATAAGGTATCCGTTTGCTATGAATGATGAATGTGGTGATATGCCACATCATAATAAATACACTGGTCGCGCCCCCAAGCAGCAGCATACTCACAAAACTGATCTTGCCCAAATATTCAGGAGCAAGAAATAATGACGACGCTCCGAAATGTGACGCAAACCTGCCGGTAACAGTAAGAAAAAGTATAAGCCAAAAAATAAGAAGAAACTGGTATTTACGAAAATGCAGCAACAGCAACTGTACAGGCAAAAAATAGTATATATTGCTGAGTGCCTTTTTCATTTAATATGTAAGTGAAATTGCCAAAAAAAGTTGCATGGCATGACTTATTTCGACAACTTTACTAAACTACATAAAATTTTCCGATAACGGGAGATGATTTATATCTTTGCCACGCTATGGCATCCTTACAGGAGCAAATAAATATATACGAGCAGGAAATAAACGCTTTCATTCCTACGGCTGATGCTGATCTTGAAAATTACAGGATCAAGTTTCTCGGCACTAAGGGAATTGTAAAAGCACTTTCCGCTGAAATGAAGAGTGTTCCACCTGAATCCCGCAAAGAAGCAGGGCAGTTACTTAATGCATTCAAGCAACTTGCAGAGGGAAAATACGAGTCTTTTAAAGAGCAATTTCAGGCTGGCGCAAATAAAGCTCAGGCTATAGATATT
This sequence comes from uncultured Bacteroidota bacterium, assembly GCA_903882965.1. Lineage (GTDB taxonomy): Bacteria > Bacteroidota > Bacteroidia > Chitinophagales > Chitinophagaceae > Nemorincola. Next base: position 5,215 of record CAIRZD010000065.1, on the reverse strand, counting down.
AGTTTGCCGGGCACCCCATTACCTATTGGTACCCGTCATCCATTACGGATTATTGAAAATAAGATAGTTTCCATTTTTGAAAAAATAGGCTTTAACGTAGCTACCGGCCCGGAAATAGAAGATGACTGGCACAATTTCACTTCGCTGAATATGCCCCAGCATCATCCCGCCCGTGATATGCAGGATACTTTTTACGTATCCCAAAACCCGGATTGGGTATTGCGCACTCATACCTCGTCAGTTCAGGCTCGGATCCTCGAAACACAACCATTACCCGTTCGCGTTATTTGCCCGGGCAGAGTATATCGCAACGAAACCATATCTGCACGTGCACATTGCTTCTTTCACCAATGCGAGGGATTGTATGTAGATAAAAATGTTTCTTTTGCCGACCTGAAGCAAACACTATACTACTTTGTTACAGAAATGTTTGGCGCTGATACAAAAGTTCGTTTCCGCCCTTCTTATTTTCCTTTCACTGAGCCAAGTGCTGAGATGGATATATCCTGCACGGTTTGTGGCGGCAGCGGCTGCAATCTTTGCAAGTATACCGGCTGGGTAGAGATATTGGGTTGCGGAATGGTACACCCCAATATGCTCCGTAATTTCAATATTGATCCCGAAGTCTATACCGGTTTCGCATTCGGCATGGGAGTGGAGCGTATCACACAGGTAAAATTCCAGGTCAACGACCTCCGGTTGTATTCACAGAATGATGTTAGGTTTTTAAGACAGTTTCAGGCGCTTTAACTATTTAATCTGCTTTTCTTAATCTTGTATATCCTTTAATCCATAAATCAAGGTTCAGACAATGATCTTAGTTACAGGCGCAAGCGGTTTTCTTGGTCAGCACCTTGTTCGGTATTTGTCAGCACATGGTAAGCAAGTGCGTGCACTATACCACACCCACCCACCTACCCCCGAACTTAAAAGTCTGCCCGGTATAGAATGGATCTGCTGCGACTTACTCGATATATATGATGTCGAAGATGCTATGAAGGGTATTATAGAGGTATACCACTGTGCGGCAATTGTATCATTTGATTCCCGGCAAAAGGAGAAAATGTTACATTTCAACCCTGAAAGCACGGCAAATCTCATTAACCAGGCTATTGTACAGGGCATACGTAAATTCGTACATATAAGCTCTGTTGCTGCATTAGGCAGAACAGGCGAAGCAAAAGAGATCAATGAAGAAGCCGAGTGGGAAGACAGCAAATATAATTCCGCTTACGGATTAAGTAAATTTATTGCCGAAACCGAAGTGTGGCGTGGTATAGGGGAAGGGCTTAATGCTGTTATCGTAAACCCGGGTGTAATTTTAGGGCCAGGTAACGGCCGCGACCTTTCCACACAACTCATGAAGATTGTGAACCGTGAATTCCCATTTTACTCAAAAGGGGTAACCTCTTGGGTCGATGTCGGCGATGTCGTAAAAGCCATCACAATGCTTATGGATTCAAATGTCGCAACTGAACGTTTCATTATCAGTGAGGGAAATCATTCTTATATGGAGATTTTTACTCTTATGGCTGGTGCGCTGGATAAAACACCCCCGCGTTTCGCGGTCAATTCAATTATGGCTGCTATTGGTTGGAGGCTAAGTGTATTGCAAAGTGCACTATTGGGTACAAAACCCCTCATAACAAAAGAAACAGCCAATAATGCAAATACCATGTCTTTTTACAATAATCAAAAACTTTTAAACATCCTTCCGGAATTCTCCTATACCCCCCTTCAAGATTCAATAAACCTGATGGCACGGTCTTTTCAGCTTTCTTTAACTAAAAAATAATTTTTTTCTTTATTTACAAAAACAGTCGTAAACTTGCACCAAGGAAACAATATTTGTTCCATCCTTTCCTGGTTATCAGAAAGTTCCCTGTTTATTAATCAAAAGAAGATCATAGAAATTTCACGATAGACCTTTTTATTTAAAAAATATTTATTCAGAAAAAAACCTCGCATGCCTTACGACATTTCGCAGCTAAATGATATGCTCATTCCGGAACTTGTAGATGTAGCAGATTCATTAAAAATTCAAAACACACGCTCACTCGACAAAGAATCACTTGTTAGCAAAATACTTGAGCAGCAGGCAGGCGACGAAAAACCTAAAAAAGGTCGTGGACGCAAGCCCAAAGAAGAAGTTGCCGAGCCGGCTCCGGTTACCCCGGTAGCACCAGCCCCTGCAGCAGCTCCTGCGGAAGTTGCAGAAACAAACGAACCTGGCGATAAAAAACGCCGCCAACGTAAACCCAAAGAAGAAATGGGCCCGCTGCCAACCATTTTTGAACCAATTGTAAGACCGGAAATAAAAAGGCCCGAAGTAAAAAAAGAACACACCCCCCCAAAAGAGTATACACCAGTCGAAAATAAGAATACAACCATTTCGCCTAATAATAACCAACCCGAAGAAGCAAGCGGCATTACTATGCCCACTGAATCTCCTGAAGTACAGCCACCGCAACAGCAAGCTGATGCAGAAGGCGAAAAACCTGCTCCGCAACCACACCAGCCTTATAACAGGCCTCCGCGCCGTGAAGAAAAACCACAAAGTAATTTTAACCTTGAGTTTGAAGGCATTGTGGCAAGCGAAGGCGTTCTGGAAATGATGCCTGATGGTTATGGCTTCCTGCGCAGCAGCGATTATAACTATCTCAGCTCACCTGATGATATTTATGTATCTCCTTCACAAATAAAATTATTCGGCCTCAAAACCGGAGATACCGTTAAAGGAAACGTTCGCCCACCCAAAGAAGGTGAAAAATATTTCGCCCTCCTGAAAGTGGAAACCATAAACGGCAGGCTCCCCGATGAGATCCGTGATCGTGTACCATTCGATTACCTGACCCCGTTATTCCCGTTCGAGAAATTAAGCCTCACAACTACGGGCAGCAATTACAGCACCCGTATCATGGACCTGTTTACACCAATTGGTAAAGGCCAGCGCGGACTGATTGTAGCGCAACCTAAAACAGGTAAAACAATGCTGCTCAAAGAAGTGGCAAATGCAATAGCGCACAACCATCCTGAGATTTATTTGATGATCGTGCTCGTCGATGAGCGTCCGGAGGAAGTTACAGATATGCAGCGCAGCGTTCGTGCAGAAGTTATAGCTTCTACATTTGATGAGCCGGCTGATAAACACGTAAAAGTTTCTACTATAGCACTCCAAAAAGCTAAAAGGCTTGTGGAAGTTGGCCACGATGTAGTTATCCTGCTCGATTCTATTACCCGTCTCGCACGTGCCCACAATACAGTGGCTCCTGCAAGTGGTAAAGTACTCAGCGGTGGCGTCGAAGCAAACGCCATGCAGAAACCAAAACAATTCTTTGGTGCTGCACGTAAAATAGAAAACGGTGGTTCCCTCACAATACTCGCTACAGCACTTATTGACACCGGCTCTAATATGGATGAGGTGATCTTTGAAGAGTTCAAGGGTACAGGTAACATGGAGTTGCAACTGGATCGTAAACTCGCCAACAAGCGTATATATCCGGCAATTGATATTACTTCTTCTTCTACCCGCCGCGACGACCTCCTGCTCGATAAAGATGTGCACAACAAAATGTGGCTCCTCCGCAATCATATCTCTGATATGAATACAGATGAGGCTATGCACTTCCTTCTCCAGCAAATGAAAGGCACTAAGAGCAATGAAGAATTCCTTGCTACAATGAATAAGTAATTTCCATTATTATATAATACTAAAAAAGGTAACTTCGGCAGAGGTTACCTTTTTTGTTTGCTGGGGCGGCAGGATTCGAACCTGCGGATGTCGGCTCCAAAGGCCGATGCCTTACCACTTGGCGACGCCCCATTGCAATGAATCACGGCTGATCTGAATCATAACCGGTGCCGAATATACGCACATTAAAAGAAAATCACAACCACTTACCGATTACCTAACATTCCACGGCTCAATTTTTTCAATATCCCCCCTTTGCGCCTCTAAAACTCCACATTTATTAAACTTGTTGTTACACTACGCAACCCGTATCTTCCACTCAAGCACTTAAAAGTTCGACTTGCAATGCAGGTATGCATACCTTTATGAATTTGTGAAACTGAAACCGGCAGAGACGATGACAAAAATTAAAATCTGTGGAATAACTCGGCTTCAGGATGCTCTCGAAGCAAGTCATGCAGGGGCCGACGCACTGGGTTTTAATTTCAGCAGCATAAGCCCCCGGATGATCCATCCCGAGCTTGCAAAAACAATCATTACAATGCTGCCGCCTTTTGTTCTGACTGCAGGCATTTTTGTTGATCAATCACCAGCTGAAATCAATGCTATCTGCCGCTTCTGCAAGCTGCACATAGCACAACTCCATAACGATCACTACACTCCTGAACAGGCTCGATCCATTAAAGATACCAAAGTAATCAAGGTCTTTCGTCCCGAAGACAATTTTGCCGTTGAAGAGGTTTTGGATTTCGCCAAAGGAAGCGGGGTCAACACCTTCCTCTTTGATGCATACCGGCCAGGCATGCCTGGTGGTACGGGAAATATTATCAAGGCATCGCTTGCCGCGCGCATCTTCAATGAGCTTGGCAGCTCATGCTACGCCATTCTGGCCGGCGGGCTTAATGAAACAAACGTGGGTGAGGCAATCCGCAGCATCCACCCATACGGAGTCGATACCGCAACAGGGGTTGAAAGTACTCCAGGTATAAAAGATCCTGTAAAAATGAAAGCTTTTATCCGAGCAATACGCGAAAGCACCGATTAAACTTCTCCGCAGGCCGTTACCTGATCCAGGATCAGCTCCGAAGTAGTTTCGGGCAATTCAACCGTAATCAGGTGTCCACATTCAGGTATACTGACATAACGCCCGTTCCGGGCAAACTTCTCAAGCTTTTTTGTATTCTCACTGGTCATGATTGCATCCCCTTCCCCTGCCACAAAAAGAATCGGCATATCCACAGCCCTGACCATATCCGGCACTGACTCAGTAATCTCAAAAGAGGTTATCTGTCGGGTTGTCTGATCGATTGCTTCCGGTGCACAAAGTCCGAGACTTTTAAATCCTATAAGAATATCATGAAGCATAACCGTATTCTTCGCGAGAACGAGCCGGGCAAATATATAGGCAGGAAGCCACCACGTCAGTTTGCGTAAAAGATTGTTAAAAACAAAAGTAATGGTGCCTGTTGCAACTGCCTGGGTAAAATGACTGTTCGGCAGGTATCCGAAATTAAAAAATGTCAT
>CAIRZD010000064.1 GCA_903882965.1 uncultured Bacteroidota bacterium | reverse complement strand
TTCTTTGCAGGTGCTGCTTTTTTCGCAGGAGCTGCCTTCTTTGCTGTTGCCATAACTGTGAATTTAAGGGTTAAACAAAAACCTTTATATGGCAAAATCGCCGTGGGGGTTAGGCCTCGGCGATTGCTGTATTGACTGCTTTTACTGATACTAATGTTTTAGTCCGTGTCTTGCGAAATTCCACGATCCCGTCTGCTATAGCATAGATTGTGAAATCTTTGCCTAAGCCTACATTATCACCCGGATGATACACTGTACCACGTTGACGTATTATAATGTTACCGTTGATGGCGGGTTGACCACCGAATATTTTTACACCTAGCCTTTTGCTATGTGAATCACGACCGTTCCTTACACTGCCTTCCCCTTTTTTGTGTGCCATTTGTACTACTAATTATTACTATTACGAGTTAAAGTTAAGCAATTTCATTTATTTTAATCCTGGTCAGGCTTTGGCGGTGGCCATTTTTTTTCTGGTAGCCCTTCCTGCGTTTCTTTTTGAAGATGATCACCTTATCACCTTTCAAATGATCCATAATCTCCGCCTGAACTTTTTTATTGTTATTGCCCACGGTAATGTTACCTTCGGTACCAACCATAAGAATATCTGAAAATTCAACCTTGTCACCTGCATTCCCTTCGAGGCGATGCACAAACAATTCATCGTTCTGTTTTACTTTGAATTGTTGCCCTGCTATTGTAACTATTGCAAACATGATATAACAAAAATATTTTCGCAAAGTTAATACACTTTTTTGTTTTAAACAACAAAAATTAATTATTTTTTAAATCTTTTCTTTTATACCTACCATCTCGTTTTTAAAATTACGATTAATAAAACACACTTGGTATTATAATATAGACAAGCTGAAATGCCTACGGGAAGCGGATTTTAGGGATTTTCATCAATATAAAATGGCGGTGTAACAGATATATTTAACTCCAGAAGAGGTAAAAATAAAAAATAAAAATTTTGTAAAAATATTTTTGAAATAGATAATGCAGCACCGGATTATTGTAAAATACAGATGAAAAACAGAGCCTGACCAACCTCGGTTTTTAATGTAGATTTATATGACCACGCATTAAGTATAATTGTTAGAATAACTTTGAATGCCATTTTTTTTAGAATTTACAAGATGATATCCGGAGACAATATCAATTCAGGAATATCCGGAATAAAAACAAGAATACACGGGATACAATAAGTATTAACTTTGATCCTGAATTAATTTTCCTGATGAAGATAAAATCCTTTCTTGCAAGACCTTATGCGTCTATAATACATTCCAAAGTACGCAAAGGGATGGCAACGGCGGTTGCAGATCAGCAGGCTGTATTACAGTATCTGCTAAAGCAAGGCAGCCGGACAGTGTTTGGAAAGGAACACGATTTTCAAAATATTAAAACTCACGAGGATTATAAAAAGGCAGTTCCGGTTCGTGATTATGAAGCATTTATTCCTTATATAGATAAAATTAAAGATGGTGGCCAAAACATTTTGTGGAAGGGTAAGCCTATTTATTTTGCCAAAACATCCGGTACTACAAGCGGTGTTAAATATATACCCATCACAAAGGAGTCTATACCAAATCATATTAACGGAGCACGTGACGCTTTGCTGTGCTATATGACAGAAAGCGGGAATACTGATTTTGCTAATGGCAAAATGATATTTCTTTCCGGCTCACCCGAACTTGAACGGGTTGGGGGAATACCCACCGGGCGGCTAAGTGGCATTGTGAACCATTATATACCACGCTACCTGAGGGGTAACCAATTACCTTCTTATGAAACCAATTGTATAGAAGACTGGGAGGTGAAACTGGATAAAATAGTGCAGGAAACCGCCAAGGAAAATATGACGCTTATCAGTGGCATACCTCCATGGATGCAAATGTATTTCGACTGGTTGAGCCAGAGAAACGATGGAAAAAAAATCAAGGAATTATTCCCCGCATTGCAAGTAATAGTACACGGTGGTGTGAATTTTGATCCGTATAAATCAAAATTAATTAATAGTCTTGGCGGCCGTGTAGATATGATAGAAACATTCCCGGCGTCAGAAGGTTTCTTTGCGTTTCAGGATACTGTAGAAAATATCGGACTGTTACTAAATACAAATGCCGGAATGTTTTATGAATTCATCCCTGCCGGCGAAATTGCAAATGAAAACCCTGCAAGGTTATCACTCGGAGAAGTAAAAACCGGAGAAAACTACGCACTTATTGTAAGTACTAATGCCGGCCTTTGGTCTTATAATATAGGAGATACTGTACGATTTGTAAGTACAGACCCATACCGGTTGGTAGTTACCGGCCGTGTAAAGCATTACATATCCGCATTTGGTGAGCATGTGATCGGCGAAGAGGTAGAGTATGCAATACTGAATGCCTCACGGGATTTTAATACACATATAACAGAGTTTACTATAGCCCCCGCAATCGAGGTTTCTGAGGGAAAGCCATACCACGAATGGTTCATCGAGTTTGAAACACCTCCGGCTGATATGGATGGATTTGCCATGGCTGTGAATAATTATTTAAGGGGAAAGAATATTTATTATGACGACCTTATTTCAGGAAATATTTTACAACCGCTGAAAATAAGAACGATGAAGAAAAACACGTTTATTGAATATATGAAATCAATAGGTCGCCTTGGTGGGCAGAATAAAGTACCTAGGCTGGGTAATGATCGAAAAATAGCCGATGCTTTAAAATCCTGGGTAGCAGAGTAGATACTCCCAAATATCAATAACTGAATTCTGTAACGGTATGGTCCCGGATAATGAAGTCTATGAATGTGCGATTCGCTTTCTCACTGCCGGTTACCGTCCACGATCCTGTGATCATGTTGCCAACTTTACTATGCGCACGGCTTTTTATTGATAGCCCGTATTTATTTATCAGGTCTTCATATTTATGATCCAGGTTTTCTTCATAGGGATAGGTCACCTTATATTCCCTTACCTGGTTTATTTTATCAAGGATACGGTCAGTAGACGAAAATATAACCAGTATCGCTATTACCAGGATGCCTCCGAAAATGGAAGCCATATAATACCCGCAACCCACCCCTACGCCTAATGCAGCAGCTAGCCACATCGTCGCTGCCGTAGTTATTCCATTCACTCTGTTATTACTTCTGAAGATGACACCTGCTCCCATAAAGCCAATACCAACTACAACATTTGAAGCAATACGATCAGGGGAAGTACCATGGCCTATATATTCTGAAAAAATAGTGAAAAGTGTCGCGCCAAGGCAAACAAGCATTAACGTGCGAAAACCGGCTGACTTACTTCTTAATTCCCGCTCAATACCAATCGTTCCGCCGATTAGTAATGATAATGCAAGTTTCAGAATCAGCTCATAATTTGATTGCATTGAGATGGCGCTTTTAGTAAAAGTAAATATACAATAATGTTGTTTTAGCTAAGATTATTTAATTATTGCGAATTAAGCTGAACAAGATCAGGAGCGGTAATATAATTACTGGAATACCGGAACCTGATATTGCTGTTGATGACCACTTTAAATCCTTTCATATTATTTGGGGCCACGGGAAAGAAAAAAGCGCGCAACTCTATTGTTTCAAATATCAGGTTTTCATTTCTGGTACGAACACCACCACCCAAACTACTATACAATGAAGAATGCACATAAGGGCCGTTCTCAGGAGTAATGAGGCTAAGGTCGCCATAAGGGAATGGAGCAAATTGAAAACCAAGTAGTTTAAATTTCAGATAAAACTCTGTTTCTAATTGTATACTCAGTCTGCGTGTGCCATAAGCAGAATCAGTGAGGAAGCCACGTATACCATAGTAGTTATTGATGTATAGCGGAGCATAAGTAACCCTATTGTATAAATGCGTATAGCTAAGGTTTATATACTGCCTGATCTTGGTACTATTGAGAAAAAATATGCGGCTATATGCTGTAGCGCCTATTAAAAAACTACCATCCTGTACTTTGTTTTTATATAAAAAACCACCGCTTTTCAGGAATAGCTGTATGAAGTCTCCCTGACCTGTGGCAATGTAATCTGATACATTGAGGCCTGCATAAGGTCGCTGCAGGTTCAGCTGTTCGTGCCAGCCGCCGGTTACTGCAATATTATATCCATAAGGAAGATCTTCAGTAGTGCCGAATCCGTATATATATTGTGTCTTGTAGTAGTCTTGCCTAAAAAAAGTAAACTGGCCCAGTAGTGCCCGGGAGCTATTGAAAATAGGATTGAAAAGAATACCACCGGGCGTTAGTACCTGCTGTGGTAACTGTGAAAAATCACGGTTGTAATACCGGATCGCGAAAAACCTTCTGTCGCGGATAGTATTGTTTGTTGCGGTAAGCTTATTGATACCAATACTGTACCCGGCCCATCCGTCAAACAGGAAATATTTGTATTTAAAGATGCTGCTATAAACATTAGTATCTGGGATGTGATATAAATTGAATGCCTGGTTTTCACTAATAGTGAGGCCGCCTGCATATCGTGAGTAAGGTGACACTAATTGCCTGGTAAGCGTAATATATTCGGTTGATTGCTCTTCATTGGAATAAGGACTTATATTCATAACGCTATATCCTACTGTTGCATCAACGAAGGAGTGCAGTACATTATCTTTTTTGTAAAGGGCTCCATACCCAAAGTTGGAGTTGCGGGTGTAATCATATAATCCGGTTACTTCCAGCCTTTGGGCCATACCTGCGAGATTGGCATCATAAATATCTGTGTTGATGTGGTTTAGCCCGTTAGACGCACCACCACCACCAATACTGAAAAGATCTTTTGTGTAAATAGTGATATCCACCGAGTCAGGGTTGTTGGGTATCTCGTTTATTATGATGCGCGCGTCATGTATATATTCCTGTGAACGGATAAACCTTTCATTATCTGCTAACATAAACGCATTGATGGGGGTATTTTCTTTTATAAAAAGGTTGTTCCTGATCACAAATTTCCGGGTGCTTTTGTGGAGTTGGTTGCCGGCTCTTGTGGCCCAACTACTATCGCGCTTACTGGTATCTGTGAGTGAGCGGTCGAAGTTGAAAGTATTGACATAAATGTGGCGTATTATTTTTCCTTCATAGGGCATGTACGGGCGCTCACTTTTTCCGTTCAGGTAGCTGTAGTCGGGGCCGGCATCGGGGGTTTTTTTTACTGAGTTGACGGCCTGCTGAAAAATGTTGTTGACAAATTTATTATGGGTAAAATGTAATTTGCTGAAGCTGATACTATCATCACGGGAGGTTTGCCCATTTGCGGCGTGCGCTAACAGGGAGCATAACAGGAGCAGTGTGAAAACCTTAGCGGGCAAACTTTTTCTTTTAAGCAATTACACAACTATCCGAAACTTTTTTGCCTGAATAGCGGCCATACCTTTGGTTAAGAACGACCAAAACACAAAAATATGGGGCTATTCAAACGTAGTAAAAATAATAACAAACCGTTAC
>CAIRZD010000063.1 GCA_903882965.1 uncultured Bacteroidota bacterium | reverse complement strand
GGGCGGTTATTGCCAAATGGAATGCGCCATCATAAAATTCTTTTAAAGGTTTATCTGTTTCATTAAAAGTGCCTTCGGGGAAAATAAGCATGCTGCCTTCACCCTTTATGTGTTGCAGCATTTGCCACATGCTTGTGGTTTTACTTTTTGCATTTTTGCGATCTACTAATATACCGGCCTGCTTATAAAAATAGCCGAAGAGCGGAATTTTTTCCATGTCTGTTTTTCCTAAGGCGCGAAAATGGCCGGGAATAGCGGGGAATATAGTAATAGTGTCGAGGTAGGAAGTGTGATTAGCTACAAATAAATACCTGCCAACCGGTTTCTTGCCAATCAACTTTAAGGGCATACCGATGATAAAAAGCCAAAACCGGAAACACTCACGGGAGATCTTAATGACATTTTTGCGGCCGGATGCGGTTTTGCCTATACTGCACAATATCATAAACGGGAATGCAGAAACAAAGCAGATAACAAAAGTGACAACTACATAAGATGTATAAAAGCACTGTGTTATTTTCCTGATCATGAAGCGTTAAATATAAGAAAGATATGGTGCTATAATTGTGCAAATTATTTAGTTTGACCGAGTTTTTACTATTTTTTGTAAGTTAGTTTTTATAACTATTTTTGAATAATGGCTAAGAATATCATCGTTTTGTTTCTCCTTCCTTTTGTAATATGTTGTTCTGCATTTGCACAGAATGATACCGGGAGCCTTCATACCAGTGTGGTACCCGATAGCCCACATTTAAGAATAAGTATAATTAGCGGTAGCCCGGGAACAGACATAATGGAAACATTTGGGCATATATGTATCCGTGTAACAGACAGCACGGTTAGCGACAGGGGCAGGGACCTGATCTATAATTATGGATTTTATGATGAGCGTGTGATCAGTGCTTTCAGGCAATGGATGGATGGCAGGGTGATCGTATTTATTGAAACCATTACCTATGACCAACTTATAGGGGAATATACGGATAAGGGTAGGGGGCTTTATGAACAAGTGCTGTTATTAGATGGCAGTAAAAAAAAGAAGATACAAGATTTTCTTAAAAATAATATGCGCAGGGAAAACAGGTATTATGAGTATGATACTTATTATGATAATTGTACCACACGCGTGCGCGATCTCTTTGAAAAAGTATTTGGCAACAATTTTGTACCCGGGCAAATATTACCTGCAAAATCACGGTTGACATTTCGTGATGTGTCCATGAATAAATATTGTGTGGAGCAGCATAAATATTTGTTTGGGCTGGTGATGAATTTATTTTATGCCAGCAGAGCAGACCGTGTTATGAGCAGCAGGGAAGCCATGGTTGACCCGGTATACTTAAGTGACGCAATGCGGCTCGCGACTATTGACGGCAAAAAAGTATGTGCTGATAAAACAACGCTTTTAGAAAACAAACTGACCTGGCCGTCAACAGTGAACGGGCCATTCCTTATTATATTAATCATCAGCATTATTACGATTGCGGGCTTGTTGGTTCCTCGGTTGCAAATGGTGGGTAAAGTGATGAGTTTTTTATTATTGACGGGCACGGGTGTGTTAGGTTGTTATATGCTCTACTTCTGGTTAAAGGATTGTGAGCCGGCATGGAAAGATAATTTCAATGTTTTTTGGGCATTGCCCACTAATCTTATTATCCCGTATTTCAGCAAAAAGATCAAGGCAAAATATGCCATTGTAGCTATGTGCCTGATGGGTGTATCTCTGGTGCTGCATGTTTTCAGGGTACAGGAAATGCCTTTGTTTGAAATTGGCTCTTTATTACTGGCATTACTGTTTGTGTATGGCAGGCTGTACCGTGCCGGTGCAACCATGCGTGAGTAGTGCTTCAATAGATAGTTGTTCAATAACTTTCATTAAGTAATTATTCGTTAATATAAGTAATATTCTCCCCACTATTTGATGTATAAATATCATTTGCAGCAAATGTGTATATGCCATAATTCCGATATAAACTACAAAACATGCATTTTAATATAATTTAAAAAATATTCCTCTATTTTCATATTTATCCGTTCATTAACAATTCGTTAGTGAAAAAAAACTTTGCTATTAGGTAAACCCCGTAGTTTTAGAAACTGATTAAAATCATAGTTTTATCAAACAGTTAAGGTTTTATTCACAACTATCCGAAACTT
>CAIRZD010000062.1 GCA_903882965.1 uncultured Bacteroidota bacterium | reverse complement strand
CGAAGAGCCTTATTGGTATTTCAGCAACCGATGGCTCACAACTATTCTTATAGACCCTGCTGAAGCTGGCTTTACAAGGGAAAGCCTGAGACTGGCGTTTGAAGCTGAAAATATTGAATCACGCCCCTTATGGAAGCCGATGCATCTACAACCTGTATTTAAAGATTGTCCTTTTTATGGTGACGGAACGGCAGAATCATTATTCCAAAATGGATTGTGCCTGCCTTCAGGGTCTAATTTAGAAAGCGATGATTTTTTTAGGATATTTGCAGTCATTGATAAAGTTGTCAGCTAAATTTATAATAGGCATTGTAATTTAAAGTACATTAAACATACATATTATTTATATGAGTGCGAAACAAAACAATATAGAGCGGTTCCATTTTCTGGATGGTATGAGGGGTTATGCAATTTTAATTACAATTTTTACACATTCCATTACTGCGAATATTTTGATCTATTTAGATAAGAAAAAATTATTTTATATAAGCGATGTTTTTGGAGGGTTTACTAGTTCGGGGCCAAGTCTCTTTTTTGTACTAAGCGGTATGGTAATCCTCAGGCCATATTTAAGAGGGCAAAAAATATTTAAACCTGTCAGCTATGTTAAAGGGAGAATAAGGAGGTTATACCCCGCTTATTTTATTGCTTTAGTTTTTGGAACTTTTGTTGTTTGGTTTAACAACTATTACGCCACTTGGTATAACGATAGAGGTATGCGGATGAAATTTTCATGGTTAGAAACACTTAAGGAGGCTCTTGTTATTAACTTTGACGGGCAATATTATAATCTCGCATGGTGGAGCCTGAGTGTTGAAATGTTTTTTTACATGTTGGTACCTCTAATGATTTTTATAGCTCCCAACCCTAAAAAACTTAGCGATACGAAACTCTACAGCATTATCGTTACTTCTATCATCACAGTATTCGTAATACAGTATATCAGCACACTCTATTTTCCAAGAGTATACTCTTTAGATAATGTAATCCTAAATGTGGGGATATTTTTAGATTTTGCTATTTGTTTTATTTTGGGAATGTTGCTTGCTGCAAAAGACTTTGAAATTAAGCATGCTTATGTTTTTATAGTGTCGGGAGTTATCATTACTCTGAGCTCCTATATTTATTTTCCGCTGATTCACGCGAAGTATTTAGCACTTCAGGAATCCGGGTATGCGCTTATTTATTCCGGAATAATAATATTGGCATTCCATTATAAATCAGTAAACAAATTTTGGAATGCTCCTGTTTTGATCTGGTATGGCGAGCGGTCTTATTCTTTGTACCTTATACATTTTTCGGTTTTCTACCTTGTTGATAATATTGTTTCACATTTCATGGCTGGCCGGAATATTTATTATGCCATCTTAACGCGTGGAATAGGCATTCCCCTTGCAATAATTGCTTGTGTATTTCTCTTTCATTATGTAGAAAGAAAGTGTGTACGTGGTTTGAATACTGATCATATAATATGGCCATGGCAGATCATGAGGTTAAGAAAAGAAAAGAGTATAAATGATGTCAGCGCTATATAGGCATAAGCAGACAATGGCTAATCAATTCATGTATAGACAAACATGTAGCAGTGTCCAATGAAACGGATGCTTTACCCATTCCCACATCTTAGATCCCCCTTCTTTTTATTTCTTTATTGATCAGGGATAATTCGCGGCCTGTTTGTCCCGCAACAGAGGTGTTTTCCTGTGCTCGGCGCATCAGGTACGGAATAACATCATTGACGGGGCCATAGGGCAGGTATTTTGCCACATGGTACCCTTCATGTGCCAGGTTGAAAGAAACATTATCACTCATGCCGTATAGCTGGGAGAAGTATACTTTCTCAGTATTTGCGGGTATGTTGTGCTCATGCATATACTTGGCGGCTTTGAGGCAGCTTGATTCGTTATGGGTGCCAATAAATAAAGCAAGGTTATTTAAATGTTGCAGACAAAATAGCACAGCCGCATCGTAGTCAGTATCGGCCGCTTGTTTATCAGGCTGTATTGGTGATGGGTATCCTTTCTCCGCCGCTCTTGTACGTTCTTTTTCCATGTACGCGCCACGTACTAATTTTGCACCAAGCAGGTATCCTTCCGTTTTGGTGGCCTCATAAGATTCTTTGAGAAATACAAGCCGGTCATGCCGGTATAGTTGAAATGTATTGAAAACGATTACTTTGTTTTTATTATACCGGCTCATCATGATATTTGTAAGTTCATCCACAGGTTTTTGTATCCAACTCTCTTCCGCGTCTACCAATACCATGATATCGTTATTTGCCGCAGCCTGGCATACCTGGTCAATGCGGTCATATACGCGTTGCCAAGCAGCAGTTTCATCGTTGTTGAGCTTTTCAGCGGCATGTATTTTTTCTAATAAGGCAAAGTAAGCGAAGCCTGTGATCTTTAAACTGATGAACGGGATATTTTTACTGGTTGCAGCATATTTTATAGCCTTAATGAATTCCGGCACAGCTTTGTCAAAATCGTCCTCACTTTCTTTGCCTTCCACACCATAATCAAGAATAGTGCATATACCATATTTACTGAGCATTGCTGCGGTTTGAGCTGCATTTTCCATAGTTTCACCCCCGCAAAAATGGTCGAATAAAGTGCTTTTTATAATGCGTTTTACAGGTAGGTGCAGCGCTAGCGCCAATTTTGTCAGTTTAATACCAATATTGGTAAGGGTTGGGGAGCCCATCGATGAAAATAGGAAGCGGGCATGTTTAAGTTCTTTATCGCTGCGGTATTGAAAAGCTATTTCAGTATTATCGAATTCGGGGAGCATATTATAATTTAAGTGTAAAACGGCTAACGTACAAAGTTTCTGTCATTTTATAAAGGCTGCAAAGGTAATGTGTAATTAGAATTAGGGAAATACAGCTTTTAGATGCTTTTTTCTTCAAAAATGACAATTCGATAATCATTTTCTGTACCACAAATATTATTTGGCATGGCATTTGCGTATTATCGTTTAATAAAAGTTGCGCACCAAATATTGTTAATTAAATTATTCGTTCGACTTTTTTTTTAAAAAATGTTATTTATTTAATAAAACCGCTTACCTTTACCTTAACCATTTATTATCTAAAATCTAAAAAAAATGAAAAAATTATTTTTACTCTTAGCTACTGGCTTAATTGCCACAGCATCTAATGGGCAACAAGCTATGAAAAGCGTTGTTTTTACCCAGAATTATAATCCTGTAATGAAAAACCCACAGACAAGCCACAAATTACATTTGTCGGGTGATTTGAATACTGGGAGGGTTACTGCTGCTCCATCATATACAGATGGTTGGTTTGATTATGCAGACACTGTTTTTTCTCCAAATATTGTTAACTACGGAGGTGCAGGTGATGGCATGGTTCTAGCTAGTCTGTTCATGTGGAATGATACATCGGCTATATTTGGCTATGATAATTCTGGTACAGGGGCTGCTGTCGGATATGGTATACCAAGTTACGGGTATACCTATATGACGTCCACTGGTTTGACTTTGGATCCATTTGCAACAGATTGGAAAACTGGGGGTAGCGGATACAGCCGCCCGTTGGTTACTCTTACTAATGCTTATGTAATTGATTCTGTTATGATTGTTGGTGTCTATGGTCGCCCTAATGGCGCTACATACAATGACTACCTTCATTTGAGTTTTGTTAGCGGAGCAAATAATTTACCAATTAATGGTTTTTGGGGCACTAACGCAGCATCATTGTTAACTGATTATGGATTAACTGCTGGAGATTCTATATTCTTCCCTAATATGTCATGGGATACAACAACAAATGGGGCTACTAATAATTCAGGTGGTTCTGCCGCAGTTGCTTATGTTGAGACATTGACACCAACAGACACTTCTGTTACCTTTTTCGGGAATTATGTTTATGGTGTAAATGTTAGTGTTCCTGCTGGCGCCATGGCCGCGATGTCTGTTTCTTTTGTATCTGGGTCAACAACCTATGCTCCGGGAGATTCCATCACAAGCGGTGATGGCCATACTTTCTATCATGGTTCTTTCCAACCAGCAATTGCTGCAAATGCTACTTCTACTGCATATGCATTCCCTCCTTATTTGGGAAGTACATATGGTGGCCCAGCAGGTACTACTGATCTTACTTCTGGATATTATAAAACAGAAGGCTCTACTGATGCTGGTTGGTCGCCTGCATATCCACCAAGTTGGGCATGGACTACTAGCACTGGTGCTAGTTATTTACAATATCCATATATACTCTACCATGTTAGTTGCCCAACATGCGCAAATCCTGTTTCAACTCCTGTTGTAAACAACATACCTACTCAAGTAAAAGCTTACCCTAACCCTGCTTCAGATGTTGTAACAATCGCTTATTCTTTAGCTACTACTTCTGATATCTCTGTGTCACTTACTAACACAATGGGTCAAGTAGTTGCTACTCAGAAAGTTGCTGGTACAAGCAAAGGCAGTGTTCAGTTTAACACATCTGCTCTTCCAGAAGGAGTTTATTTTTACACAGTTAATTCTAACGGTACACTTAATACTGGCCGCATAGTTGTCGCTCACTAATATTAATTAATAATTTTTAATAAAAAGGGTAACGTTTTTCGTTACCCTTTTTTCTTTTTGGAAACAATATTCTATTATTGCACACGCTTACGATAAGTTAGCGGTAAGCTATGTTTATAAGGGTTAGTTTTGATTTTAAGTTTTTGATTTTAATTTTTCAAAAGGGATGGCAAAGCATTTGTTGATAGTTGAGTCGCCTGCTAAGGCAAAGACCATAGAAAAGATACTGGGCAGTGACTTTGAGGTAAAGTCTTGTTATGGTCACATACGTGATCTTGAGAAAGAGGATATGGGTATTGATATTAAGAATGGATACAAGCCCAAGTATATCATATCAGAGGATAAGCAAAAGGTGGTGAAAGAATTGAAATCGCTCGCTAAAAAATCTGATGATGTATGGTTGGCAACGGATGAGGACCGTGAAGGAGAGGCTATATCCTGGCATTTGTGTGAGGTTTTAGGGTTGGATCCATATACTACTAAGCGAATAGTTTTTCATGAGATCACAAAGCCTGCAATAGAAAAAGCGGTAGCGAATCCGCGTTTTGTTAATATGGATCTTGTGAATGCTCAACAAGCACGCCGTATACTGGACCGTATAGTTGGTTTTGAGTTATCACCTGTCCTTTGGCGCAAAATGAGCATGCGCAATAACCTTTCTGCAGGTAGGGTGCAATCGGTAGCCGTTAGGATAATTGTGGAACGTGAGCGCGATATTACCCGCTTTAAAGTAAGCAGTAGTTTTAAAGTGGAAGCATTTTTTAGCTCAGATGATATCAATAAAAAGAAAGTAATTTTTAAAGCCGATGGGCCAGATAAAATAAATGATGCTTCAGGCGCAAATAGTTATCTCGAAAAATGTATCGGTGCAACATATACTGTAAAAGACATACAGGTAAAGCCGGGAAAGAAAACACCGTCTGCTCCATTCACTACTTCTACCTTGCAACAAGAAGCAAGCCGTAAACTAGGCTATTCTGTTTCCAAAACGATGTTGCTTGCACAGAAACTTTACGAGAATGGACATATCACCTATATGCGTACTGATTCTGTGAACTTGTCTGAGACTGCTATAGATGCCACACGTGCGGCTATAATAGGTCAATACGGCGAAAAATATCATCAACAACGCATTTTCAAAACCAAAAGCGAGTCTGCTCAGGAGGCACATGAAGCTATACGCCCTACTGATATGAATATCGATAAAGCCGGTGATGCTGATACATCGCGTTTATATGAGCTTATCTGGAAACGTACTATGGCTTGCCAGATGGCTGATGCACAGCTGGAACGTACGATCGCAAAAATCGGTGTATCTACCCAGCCGGATATGCTTACTGCTACAGGCGAAGTAATGCGCTTTGATGGGTTCCTTAAAGTATATAGTGAAGGCCGTGATGAAGAAGATGGAGAAGATGAGAACGAAGGGATGCTACCACCACTTATTGTGGGCCAAAAATTGGACTTTCAGCGCATGCTGGCAACAGAGCGTTTCACAAGGCCTCAGCCAAGATATACCGAAGCTTCACTAGTGAAAAAATTAGAAGAATTGGGTATCGGCAGACCTTCTACGTATGCGCCTACTATTAGTACCATACAGCAAAGAGGGTATGTTGAAAAGCGTGATAAAGAGGGTGTGAAACGTGATTTTCAGGTGCTTGTTCTGCAAAACGATAAAATTGTAAAGGATACAAACAGCGAGAATTTTGGGGCTGAAAAAAATAAAATTTTTCCTACAGATCTGGGAATGGTAGTAAATGATTTTCTTCGTGAGCATTTTACCAAAGTGTTGGATTATGATTTTACTGCAAAAATAGAAGCAGAGTTTGATCATATAGCAGAAGGTAGGCAGCAGTGGAATAAAATGATCGATGACTTTTATCTTCCTTTCCATGAGAATGTAGAGCATACTATTGAAACGGCGAGTCGTGCTAAGGGAGAGCGTGAACTCGGGCTTGATCCTCAAAGTGGAAAGCCTGTAGTAGCACGCCTGGGGCGCTTTGGCCCTATGGTACAAATAGGTGTTTCGGCTGTAGCAGGTGCAGAGGAAACCACCGAAAAGCCAAAATTTGCTAAGCTCCGCACTAACCAGAGTATAGAAACAATAACATTGGAAGAAGCTATGGAGCTCTTCCGTTTGCCACGAAACCTTGGTACATTCGAAGGCGAGGATGTTGTCGTGAACATTGGACGTTTCGGGCCTTATGCCCAGCATGCAGCCCAATTTTACTCCTTGAAAAAGGAAATGGACCCTTATACAGTAGGCATGGATGAAGTGGCGCCACTGATAGAAGAAAAGAGAAAAGCCAAAGCAGAAAGCGAAGTAAAGGTATTTGAAAAAGAAAAAATAAGAATACTTAAAGGTCCTTATGGTCCTTATATTAAACAAGGCCTCCGCAATTATAAGATACCTAAAGAAAAAGCAGAAAACCCTGCT
>CAIRZD010000061.1 GCA_903882965.1 uncultured Bacteroidota bacterium | reverse complement strand
AGGTAACCCATTTATATAAAAAAAGTTTTAAAACAGTATATGCCCTTTATTTAAAACCCGGAAAATCAGAAAAAAAATATGACTTCTTTTCATTCTTTTTAGACTTCCCGGTTTTTAAATTATTTACCTTTATATCAACATTGCATCTCCCTGTATTAAAAGAAATTAGTTTTTTTACGGCGGGTTACTTTTTCAAAAAAACTGTATTAATAAGTGCACAGTCCAACAAATAGCGAGCAGCAACAATTAGCAGCACTGGCAGCAGGCGGGCGGGCAGCAACCGAACAGATATATCAGCAGAATTATCATATTATTAGTAGCTGGTTGATCAAAAACGGAGGAGGCCCGGTAGATGCAGCTGATATTTTCCAGGAAGCAATGGTCGTATTGTTTGGCAAAGCACAGGATGAAAGCTTCAGGCTTACTTGCAGCATAGGCACTTACCTTTTCGCAATAAGCAAGCATTTGTGGTACAAAAAACTACAAACGCAACATAAGTCGCCGGTATTCCTGCAGGATAGAACAGGAGAAGAAGATAATGACCTGGGAATAGCTTACGATGATGATATAAATGTGCACAGTGAGCGCGAAGCACATTACGAACAATTGAATAACGCGCTCGACCAAATAGGCGAACCCTGCAGGTCTTTATTAAAGGCTTATTATCACCACGATAAAAACATGCAGGAAATAGCGGCAGATTTTGGGTACACCAACCCTGAAAACGCAAAAAACCAAAAATATAAATGCCTTACAAGACTCCGCAAATTGTTTTACGGTGTACAGGCAAAATAAAGCAGGATTGAAATGCATTACCCCATAATAAGATCTTTATAAAATGTCTATAAACAACAATACTTGGGAGCTTGCTGAAGCCTATATAGCAGGTTCACTGCCGCAGGAAGAATTGAATGAGTTAAATAACCGCTTAGCAGGGGATGTTGAATTTACTAATGAATTTAACGAAGCTATTAACCTTATTAACTCTATAAATGGAAGCGGGAAACAAAAACGTTTCCGCACTATGCTGCGCGATGTGCACGAGAAACAAACTTTATCAAATCAGCCGGCAAAAACAAAACGCATTGTATTACCAGCTCATTTCTGGCGCACTGCCGCAGTTGCCGCCGGTGTAGCCATACTTACTTCTACTATCACTATCTGGAGCATAAATTACACCTTAAAGAAAAGCGATTCTAAGTACAATACCATAAGCCGCAAAGTTGGCGCTATCGAGAAAGTACAGGCACAACAACAGGCACAGCAAAACAAACTCATTGAGATCATCAATACAAAAAACAAACCTACACCGCCACCTTCTGATGTTAAGTATACAGGTACAGGGTTTGCACTTACCAATGATGGTTATTTTGTCACAGCATACCACGTGATCAGTGACGGTGATTCTGTATACATACAAAACCACGATGGCGATTATTTCAAAGCCTTTGTGGTAAACTTTAATGCAGATGCCGACGTTGCGATACTAAAAGTGGAAAAGAAAAATTTCCGCTTCGGCAAAAACGAAGTCCCTTATACTTTCACCGGCAGCAAAGCAGGTCTCGGTGCCGGTATATTCACACTCGGCTATCCTAAAGATGAGGTTGTATACAGCGAAGGATACATTAGCGCCAAAAACGGCTTCCAGGGCAATACGCTCCAATACACACTAGAACTGCCCGCCGGTCACGGCCAAAGCGGATCGCCTGTAATAGACGGCAATGGTAATATCCTTGGCTTACTCACTGCCGTTGGCAGTCAAAATGAGGCCAACACATATGCCGTTAGCTCAAAAGCACTTTTAGAATTGCTCCACACTATTCCTAATGCCGCCAGCCTTCACCTTCCTAAGTCCAATAAACTGGGTAGGATGAGCCGTGAACAGCAAATAGAGAAAATGGAAGCATATACCTTCTCTGTGAAGGTGTATAAGAAGTAACCATAAAGAGATCTCCTCCGCAATTTCGCATTCATATTAGTATTCTATCTTAAGCTAATTAAGAAAGCTCAAATATATTCACAAGTAAAGCCCCTTTAGGGGTTTGGGGTTTTACCTTACCTTTGCAGCCCTAATACAGCACTTTGAGTATTATTAACAATTTTAAGAATAACAGAAAAGGTAATCCACACGGGGAAATGAACTTCCTCGATCATGTGGAAGATCTGCGTTGGCACATCATCCGATCTGCAATAGCAGTAATGGTTGCTGCCATCCTCGTTTTCTGGAAAGTAGAATGGATATTCGATAAGATCATTCTCGGCCCTGCTCATAACGACTTTATTTCCTACAAATGGTTTTGTGAATTTGGCAGGCTCATGCACTATGAAGGTTTTTGCCTGGGCGATATAAAAATGGATTTCCAGAATACCGCCGTTACCGGCCAGTTCATGATGAGCCTGTCTGTATCACTGATGCTTGGCTTTATTCTTTCTTTCCCATACGTGCTCTGGGAATTCTGGCGCTTCATAAAGCCTGCATTAAAAGCTTCAGAGATCCGTATGGCAAGGGGTATTGTATTCTGGTGCTCTTTATTATTTTTTACCGGCGTGCTCTTCTCATACTACATAGTAGCTCCGTACACGATTAACTTCTTCGGCAACTACCAGCTCAGTTCCAGCGTCAAGAATATCATCACCCTCGATAACTACTACGATACTATGAGCAATATGATACTTGCCATGGGCGCAGTATTTGAGCTCCCTATGATCATTTACTTTCTTTCCCGGATAGGCATCATCACACCCCAGTTCATGCGCACACAACGCCGCTATGCCATCCTCATACTATTTATACTTGCAGAGATCATTACCCCACCCGATCTTTTTAGTTGCCTGTTTGTTTTTATACCTTTGTATGGCTTGTATGAGGCATCAGTAAGTATTAGTGCCCGTGCTATAAATGCAAAAAACAAAAAAGACGCTCAAAATAACTAAGTATATGAACACAACATTCAATAAAAGTTTACCTATAGCCATCGGCGCAGATCATGCCGGTTTTGAATATAAAGAAGAGCTTAAAAAAATGCTCGCTGCCCAGGGCTGGGCTATAGAAGACAAAGGCACCTATAGCCTCGATAGTGTCGACTACCCCGACTTTGCCCATCCCGTAGCCATAATGGTGGAAGAAGGAAAGGCCGCCGCAGGCATACTCGTATGCGGCAGTGGCAATGGTGTATGTATGACCGCCAACAAGCACGCAGGCATCCGTGCCGCCCTTTGCTGGAACGAAGAGATAGTTTCATTATCACGTCAGCACAACAACGCCAACGTTCTTTGCCTCCCTGCCCGCTTCATATCCCTCGAAAAAGCAGAAGCAATGACCAACGTATTCCTCTCCACCCCATTCGAAGGTGGCAGGCATGAAAGAAGAGTGGAAAAGATCTGATAAAAAAATAAAAATAAAAATGGGGTTT
>CAIRZD010000060.1 GCA_903882965.1 uncultured Bacteroidota bacterium | reverse complement strand
TCAGTAGTGGCCCCAATTAATGTCCAACGATCATTTTTAAATCTAAATTTATCTGTCAATTTCCATTTCCACGATGAGCCTCCGTAATGGCTAACAATTAGTTTGTTGTTATCAAACTTAATAGCCAAAAATGGATCACCATGAATACCACCACAATTCCAGCATAAAACCGCTGAATCACAACTCCCAGACATTTGAAAACCATTTTTTTCCCCTTTCAAGATAATAATAGATCTTGATACATCCCCGCTCATTTTCTCTTCAAAAGAATCAACAATAACTAAAGCATAATCTTTTATACCATCATTATTATAATCTCCGGTTGCTGTGGCTAAAACAATCCATCCTTTAGGAATAAATGATTTTATGGTTTTCCCATATGCTGGTATTTTGGTTGCCAAAATACTTTGAGCATTCGAAAACAAATTCAAAGAACTTAAAATTACTATTATTATAAACTTATACATTCTATTTATAACTCCGCGCACTCGGATGAACTACTTCGTAATCCAGTGATTCTTTATGCAATTCAAACTGGCTTTCCCCTTTATACTCCCAGGCTGCTACATACATGTATTTTTCATCATCACGCAGTGCTTCACCGTCTTCTGTCTGGTATTCCTCACGGAAGTGGCCGCCACAGCTTTCATTGCGTTGAAGAGCATCTAAGCACATCAGTTCACCTAATTCTATAAAGTCTGCTACCCTACCCGCTTTATCCAGCTCAGGATTAAACTCCTTAATATCACCGGGTATGCGCACATTGCTCCAGAATTCTTTGCGTAGCGCTTGTATTTCTTTTATAGCTTCTGCAAGCCCCTGTGCATTACGTGCCATACCACATTTCTCCCACATGATCTTTCCAAGGCGTTTATGGAAACTTTCCACGCTTTCCTTACCCTTGATATTCATCAGGCGGTTTATGCGGTCGTTCACATCTTTCTCTGCAGCTACAAATGCCGGGTGGTCGGTAGGTATTGCCTTAGTACGTATATCATCAGCAAGATTATTACCCAATGTATAGGGCACTACAAAATAACCATCAGCCAGCCCCTGCATCAGCGCAGAAGCACCCAGGCGGTTAGCGCCATGGTCGCTGAAGTTAGCCTCACCTAAAGCATACAAGCCGGGCACATTCGTCATCAGTTCATAATCTACCCACAAGCCGCCCATTGTATAGTGCACCGCCGGATATATGCGCATTGGCACCGTATAAGGATCTTCACCGGTGATCTTTGCATACATATCAAACAGGTTGCCGTATTTTTCCTTCACTACATCCATACCCATTTTGCGGATAGTTGCAGCATCGGCATTACCATTACCTTGCTTATGCGCTTCCACTTTACCATAACGCATGATAGCAGTGGCGAAATCAAGATACACCGCCATTTTAGATGAGCCTACACCATAGCCCGCATCACAACGCTCTTTGGCAGCACGGCTGGCCACATCGCGCGGCACCAGGTTACCAAATGCTGGGTACCTTCTTTCCAGGTAGTAATCCCTTTCTTCTTCAGGAATATCAAAAGCTTTGCGTTTATCGTCTTTTTGTTTTGGCACCCAAATGCGGCCGTCATTACGTAATGATTCCGACATAAGCGTAAGCTTCGACTGGTGATCACCACTCACGGGTATACATGTAGGATGTATCTGTGTGAAGCAGGGATTGCCAAAGTATGCACCTTGTTTATGTGCTTTCCATGCTGCAGTAACATTACTGCCCATTGCATTTGTGGAAAGATAGAATACGTTGCCATAACCACCTGTGCATAATAATACTGCATGGCCAAAATGGCGCTCCAGTTCCCCGGTTACAAGGTTACGGGCTATGATGCCACGGGCCTTACCATCTATCATCACTATCTCCAGCATCTCGTGGCGGGAATACATATCTACATTACCCAGGGACACCTGGCGCTCAAGGCCCTGGTAAGCACCAATGAGTAATTGCTGGCCGGTTTGGCCGGCTGCGTAAAATGTACGCTGTACCTGTGTGCCGCCAAAAGAACGGTTGCTCAGCAAGCCACCATATTCACGCGCAAAAGGTACGCCCTGTGCCACGCATTGGTCTATGATATTGGCGCTCACTTCTGCAAGGCGGTATACATTGCCTTCACGTGCACGGTAGTCACCACCTTTAATAGTATCGTAAAACAGGCGGTAAGTACTATCTCCATCGTTCTGGTAATTCTTTGCGGCATTGATACCACCCTGGGCAGCAATAGAGTGCGCGCGGCGCGGACTATCCTGGAAACAAAATGCTTTTACCTTGTATCCCATTTCGCCCAGTGATGCCGCAGCAGAAGCGCCTGCAAGCCCGGTACCAACCACTATTATCTCAAGCTGACGCTTGTTGGCAGGGTTTACCAGTTTGCAGGTGGATTTGTATGTTTTCCATTTGGAATCTAACGGACCGGAAGGTATTTTAGAATTAAGTGCCATATACTTGATACTGATTCTTGAATGCTTAATATTCTGATACTAATTACTTGGAATTTTCTTTTATTAGTTTAACCACTGCATATAAAAAGCTATTGGCATCATAGCAAATACCAAAGGAACAATTATTGAAAATGCAATGCCTAAACCTTTTATCATTCCTTTATACTTATGTGTACCCAGGCCCAATGTCTGGAAGGCACTATAAAAGCCATGCACCAGATGCCAGCCCAATGCTATACAGCCTAAGATGTATACTACCACAACCCATGTTGTCTGGAATTCTTCCTTCATCATGTCATACAGGTGCAGCTCTCCATGCCCTGTAGTCTGGGATAAACGGTTAGGCCCCCAGAATTTTGAGAGGTGCAATATAAGGAACAGCAATATCAGCGTACCAAGCAAAGCCATAGAGCGGCTATACCAGGGGCTGGTTTTGTTACCTGCACTTACTGCATAACCTACACTTCTCCTCGCTCTGTTTTTTGACCACAATAGCAATCCTTGCACAATGTGCAATATCAAAAATGCGAACAACCCGAGTTCCACAGTGCGGATAACGAAATTGGTACCCATAAAATGGGCTGCTTCGTTAAAGCGTGTACCGCCATCGTTATAAAATATCTGGGCGTTGATGTAGCAATGTACAATGAGAAACACGATAAGAAACAATCCCGTAAAGGCCATTTGCAATTTCTTACCAATTGAGGTGCTGAAAGAATTTTTCCAGTTCATAAGATCCGGCTGTATTTAGAGTAATTTTTTTGTGTGTAACGGCTGCAAAGATAGCACACCTAAAATTAAATCCTAATGACGCTGATTAAAGTCATTTATGTTAATAACATTAATTCTTTAAAATACTTTATCAGCCTGCCGTATGGATATTTATTTAATAAAATCTATATCAGGTGCAATAAAAAGGGGAACGTTATAGTTTATATAAAATCAGGGAGCTCCCCTTTAGGGGTTGGGGCTTTTTTAGTTATATTTGTTTATCCAAATCTCACTCATGACATTATTAAATATTTTGCTGCTGCAGGTCGATACCGCAAAAGCTTTGGCAGCAGCTGCAACAACTCCTCCGGTTGAGAAAATATCATTATTTCATCTTTTAATGGAAGGTGGTGCACTAATGATACCCCTGCTCATTTGTTCCGTAATACTCGTATATGTATTTGCGGAGCGTTGGATGGCAATACGCAAGGCCTCAGTTGTCGACCCCTCTTTTATGGCCCGCATCCGCGAGCAGCTGGAAGCCGGCAACAAAGAAAAAGCAATAGCCACCTGCAAAAGTGTAAATACCCCCGTTTCCCGTGTAATAGAAAAAGGAGTGAGCCGTATGGGGAAACCAATAGAGTATATTGAAAAATCAATGGAAAATACAGGCCGGCTGGAAGTATACCAGTTGGAAAAAAATCTGTCCATTCTTAGCACTATTTCAAGCATTGCCCCTATTTTCGGCTTCCTGGGTACTATTGCAGGTATGATAATCCTGTTCTTTAATGTACAGCACCAGGGATTTTCATTAGAGACTATTGCCGGCGGTATTTATACTAAGATGGTTACTTCTGCTACTGGCCTTATTATTGGCTTGCTGGCTTATATGAGCTATGCATATCTCAATACACAGATCAATAAAAATGTCAACCGTATAGAGTCTGCCTCTGCAGATTTTCTAGATTTCGTACAGGATACTACTAAATAAGAACAAGCAAGATGAATATAAAAAGACGTTTACCAAATGATCCGCAAGGACATTCATCTGCGCTGAATGATATATTATTCATTCTGCTGCTTTTCTTTCTTATAATATCCACCCTTGCCAATCCTAATGTCGTAAAACTTAGCATCCCTAAAGCCAAAAGTGATACCAAAGCCAAACAAACGGTTGTGGTATCCATTAATGATAAACAGGAATTCTTTGTTGGCACGCACCCGGTATCGGTCGATTCACTTAAACCCTTCATTGCTGGTGCTATAGCAAAATCGCAGGATGCTGAGCCTACTGTTGTTATAAATGCAGATAAGCAAGCCAATGCAGATAATATAGTCGCTGTAATGCGTGCCGCCCACGATCTTAACCTGCGTACCGTTTTAGCTGTTGAAAACAACAGCAGGTAATGTATAGCCGAAATTAAAAAACACTTTTTAACATAATAGCCCCCGGCCTTTACCTCGCATTGCCTTTTTACGCAACACCTCCCTCTCCTTCAGAGAGGGTCGGGGTGAGGCCTAATAGCCCCGGCCTTCAGCGGGAGAAAAATAACGCCAGGCATCTGGCTTTAGCCAAAAGGAATCGTGAAGTAGTATTAAAGGCTCGTTATTATAATTCCATAACGCTGAGGTCTCAGGCATTATTTTTGTATCAACTCACGCAATGATCGGACTCATCATTATAATTATCATCCTCATTATTGGGTTTGCAATATATGCAGATAGGAAAAGAAGCGTTCACAATTACCAGCTTCCTTCAGGCACCAAACAGATCCTTACCGACAACGTAGCCTTCTACAACAACCTTGATGATAAAGACAAACTCCTTTTCGAAGCCCGCATAAAAGATTTCCTGGCCAATACCACCATCAGGGGCGTTGGCGTTGAAGTCGAAGACCTCGACCGCATACTCATCGCATCTGGTGCCATAATGCTCATTTTCTCCTTCCCCGACTGGAAATACAACAATATATCAGAAGTGCTGTTGTACAAAGGCATGTTCAACAAAGAATACAGTACTGATGGCGCAGATCGCAATGTGCTGGGCATGGTGGGCGATGGCGCCATGCACCGCGAAATGATATTGTCACAACAATCCCTGCGCGCCTCATTCAAAAACCCAACCAACGGAGAAAACACCGCCATCCATGAGTTCGCACATCTTATAGACAAGGCCGATGGAACTGCTGATGGCATCCCCGAATATCTATTAACTAAACAGCAAGTACACCCTTGGATAAAACTCGTGCATGATACCATCACCGAAATGAAAGCACACAGCCATTCAGACATCAACATTTACGGTGCTACTAACGATGCCGAATTTTTCGCAGTAATATCCGAATACTTCTTCGAGCGCCCCAACAAACTAAAAGAGCACCACCCCGAGCTATACACCATGCTCGAAGTAATGTTTCATCCACAAGCTAAATAATACTTCCAAAAAACAAGCCCAATAGTAGTTTTGTCATGGTGAGCCCCGTCGAACCATGACATGCGGAGCAGTGCTATTAGCCCAATAATAGCTCTTGGCGGGCCTTAGCCTGAGCGATAGTCGAATGGCCGAACCATAACATGCTGAAGTATGTTATTAGTTAAATAGAATACCCTCTTTACAGATCAATCGCAGTGCGTGTAATACTCAAGCTACTCCTTAACAAACTTCCTCACATCACCACCATTAACCTTAATGAAGTAAACGCCCTTAGGCAGGTCTGCCACATCAACCTGCACCTGTTGGGAATTGTATTGTTGGCTATATACTACCTGCCCTAAGAGGTTAGTAATGGCTATGCTGGTTATACTATCAGGAACAGAAATGGTTAGGGTTGAGGTGGTGGGGTTGGGGTAAATTGTGATTGAATTTGCAGTTGGGCTATTTAGAGATTGAACTTGACTATTACTTTGGTGATCATAGCATGGAGGCAATAGATTAACATCAAAACAAGAATTTTGCACACCAGACAACATGAGACTATCTGCGTATGAAAATTGATAAGAAAATGATGGATTGTTGTAGCAAAGTGAATAAGAGTCCCAATATTCGTTTCCCGGACCCGGGTACGGTTCATCAACATAGATGCACCACCAAGTCCGGTAACTTCCAAAAGGTCCACTTGTCCCACCAATCCCCCAAATCCAGTAATTGCCTACGCTATCAGTGTATCTACTAACATGTTTGCCGTTAGATAATAAAACCGAATCAATGGTAACCACCCTATAACCACTATCATAGCTCACTTCTGAATTGAAACCTCCTCCGGGTAAAATATTGAAATCATATAGTAAATACTCTTGTCCCTGAACATAAGAACCGGAAGTAAAGTAATCAAATGAAGTGGATGTCATATCTAGGATGAAATATACCCTGTTGCTGTCAATTCTCACCCGTCCAACATACTCGAATAACAATGGGTCGTACGAATAGCAATAGCTACTATCCGAGACACATGGACCAGACCTACAATTCAATGTATAATTGAATCCATACGAACCATAGGCGCTGAGCCCAAGCTTGCGATAAAAAATACCGCTAACAATAGTATCACCCGTTATTCCGAATACCCGGCCATTGGCACCATAGTCGGATACCCAATAACCATCCTCCGGCTCATCCGACCACCTATACAAAGCAGCCACTGTCCAATGTGTTCCTGGGACATAAAAACTGTCAATGGGTATGGCCTGCCCATAAGAAAAACAGGGCAATGAGCAAAAAAGTAAAAAACCAAATAACGTCTTTTTCATTGGGCATCTTTATATAATAAAGATAACTACTTTCTACAACACAAACTATACTTATTATGTTAGTAACCGCCATGTCTCCGCTCTTCGCCGGACGTGGCGGCAATCAGGGTACTGAAGTTTCCGCCACTTGATGTTCTTCATCAACAGTTCTCGTGCAAGACAGAAACCACAAGCTAACCATACTAACTTCTGATCTTTCACTGGTGATAGCAGCGCTTCAGCCCAGCCCATGATGGTGCCTTTTTTAGCCCGACCTTACGATTGATGCCGATGAAGTATGAGTGAACCAC
>CAIRZD010000059.1 GCA_903882965.1 uncultured Bacteroidota bacterium | reverse complement strand
CTCCTACAGATTCAATAGCATTGATGCAAAAAGCGATCATTGCACAAAAGACGATAGACAGTGCGGATTTTTCAAGGTTTGCGAAAGCCTGTATTAAGAGGCATGAGGTAAACATCCTTATGAATACTTACCGGCAGGTATTAGAAAAAGGACAAAAGGATATGACGATTTCCGACCTGTCATTTTTGTATGAATTGAATAACGGGATAGATACCAACAATCTTAATGAGAATAGTGTTTATATATGCTACGATATAGGAAGGATCATGAACAGGTATCACCTGGACAGCGTGGCATCTTTAGTGTATAACCAAAGAGGTATCTCATTTGCAATAAAGATCAATGATGTTTGCCTTACGGTAAAAGGATATTTCAGCATAGCGGCATACTACATGAATATAAAACATGATCTACTCAAGGTGAACGAGTATGATGAGTTGGCCTGTGAATTGCTCCGAAAATCGCACAAGAATGGTATCCTTGATTGCAATGTAGATGATAATATGGGATCTGCGGTTTTATATTATTACCTGGAAGATTTTGCGAAAGGGATCGAATACTTAGATAAGAGTATCGCATCGGTGAAGCTGATAAATAAGCCACAACGTCTTTTTGATCTGTATTGCCGGAGGGCTTTTTTTGAATCTGAAGAGGAAAAATATGATAAGGCATTAAAAACGCTGGATACAGCGCATGCTGTAATACAAAATCAGCCTAATACGGACAGGATGATGAATTTCCTGATGGCAGACAGTTTTAATGTTTATGTAAAATTAGCTGATTACGACCAGGCCTTATTACTGAGTAAAAAAATCATCCTTAAGAAACTGGATGGCGATGACGATGAATATTACGAGTATTTATTACACCTTGTAAAAATGAATACCCACTTTGAACAGTATACTGAAGCAAAGCAAAATATTGATCTGTACACTGCCTCACTAAAAGCATGGAATATACAACGGTGGAGGAATGCGTATGATATGAAGTATACACTTAGTAAAGCACAAAATAATACTGTGGATGCATTGAAATACTTTGAAGCATATACCCGGTATAATGATTCGGTACACCACCAGCGGCGAAACTTTGCGGTAATAGCACAGCAGATAAAATACCAAACATTGCAAAAAGAAGAAGCACTGAAGCTACAGATAATTGCAACTCATGCTGAAAAACAAAAGGCTAACTTTATTATTGCGGTATCAGTAGCATTGTGCCTGTTATTGCTGTTGTTGCTGGTATACAGGAGAAATAAAGGGTTGCAAGAAAAAGACAGGTTAAGCAAATCATTTGCCAAGGCACTTATACAGAATACGGAAAAAGAACAACACCGCCTTGCCAATGAACTACATGACGGACTGGGGCAAGAACTTCTATTGCTTAAGAACAGCCTTGTACATGAGCAGGATGATATCAAAGCGGGAAAGGTGGGCGATATAATAGAAAGTGTGCGTGGAATGGCACGGGAGTTGTACCCTCCTTTGCTTGAAGTAGTAGGCTTGAAATCTGCGATAGAAAGCCAGTTGCAAAAAATTGATGAGCAGGAAAGCATATTTATATCTTCTGAAATTGAATACTCCGGGGAGCTTGATAATCATACCAAATTGCAGGTATACCGTATTTTCCAGGAAGCACTTACCAATGTGCTGAAGTATGCACAAGCTACGTCTGTACTGGTGGCACTAAAGGAAGATAAGGGGCTCATTATACTTACGATAAAAGACAATGGTGTGGGATTTGAAATGGATGAAAAAGATAAGGGCATGGCAGGTTTTGGATTGCAAAGCATGAAGCAGCGCGCTGAAAGCATAAACGGAATATTGAGGATACATTCTGCTAAAAATAAAGGCACAGAAATCACTTTAACTTTTAAAAATGACAATATTAATAGCTGATGACCACCCTGTGGTATTGCAGGGCATATGTAGTTTCCTGGTGAGTAAACATTATAGGGTGGTGTGTGCCTGCAGCAATGGTATTGAAGCATGGAACAGCCTATTGATGCTAAAGCCGGACATTGCATTGCTGGACCATAATATGCCCGGAATGAGCGGCATGGAAATAGCGGAAAAAATACAAAGCGAAAAATTAGGAATAAAGGTAGTGCTGCTTACGATGCACAAAGAAAAAAGCCTGCTGGACAAGGCTGTAGCTGTGGGTGTAAAAGGATATTTACTGAAAGACTTTCACAACTATCCGAAACTTTTTTGCCTGAATAGCGG
>CAIRZD010000058.1 GCA_903882965.1 uncultured Bacteroidota bacterium | reverse complement strand
GGGCTATTGAAGATTTAGATTCTTGCAGATCCTTCGCTGAAGGGCATGCTAATGTTTTGCGCGATTATGGCGTAAGCAAGGTGACATCCTCCAGCAACGATTGGTTTTATAATCCTGCAGCTTATGTAATGATGGCTGAGAATAAAGAAACCGGCGAAACAGTTGGTGGAATCAGGATCCATATTGCAGATGGTATTACGCGCCTTCCTATGGAAGATGCGATTTCTATAGTTGATACAAGGGTCTATGACCTGATAGATAAATACATACCCATTGGTACCGGGGAGCTATGCGGTCTTTGGAATGCGAAGTCAGTGGCAGGGTATGGATTAGGGAGTTACTTCCTTATGCGGGTAGGTATTAGCGTTACCCGCCAGCTCAATCTTCCTACATTGTTTGCTCTTTGTGCGCCACATACCTTGCAGATCAGTGTAGAAAAAGGTTTTGAAAAGGAAACGTCTATAGGTAATGAAGGCACATTTATTTATCCTAAATTAGACCTTGTAGCCACCAGTATTATTATAAAAGATACAGAGCTTTTACCACATGCGTTGCCCCGGGAAAAAGAGCTTATTTTTGAATTGCGGGAAAATCCAATAATTACAAGAAATGAACAAGGCCCCAAAGGCGAAATTGAAATATCATACAATCTTAACTTTAATAAAAAAGAAGTTACAATATAATATTTGGCTATACAATGAAGAGATATATTTGCCTGTACTTACTCATTATTATTTCTCATTTTGCTTATGCAATTGAAAAGGTAACGATAGATGATAAATTTAGCCCACGGCTCATAGGTACCAGCATTTATACTTTTGAAGATAAAACAAATCAACTTCAGTTTAAAGATATACTTACCTGCCGGGATTTTAAATTGAATGGTCAATCCATTACTAACTTTCAGGTGTCGGGATCTACATTCTGGCTAAAATTCACAGTCAATAATATAAACAATAGCAATAAAAATTACATTGAAGTTGTACAGCCTGTTTTAGACGAGGTCAACCTGTATTATCCGGATAATAATAATCAATATCAGGTCATTAGATCAGGCATGAAGTATCCGTTTGAAACACGGCAATATAATACAGGTACTAACTTTCTATTCGACCTTCAACTCAAGCCAGGTGAAGAAAAGACGTATTATCTGCAAATAAAAGGCAAAGAACAGGTACTGGCCCCTGTTAGGATAGTTGATTATGATTCATATTATACCGACATTACCAGTCGCAACATTTGGTTTGGTATTTATTGCGGAATAATTCTTGTAATGTTTTTGTACAACCTATTTGTGTATTTAAGCATAAAAGAAAGGAGCTACATCTATTATGTTTTACATACACTTTTTGTTGGTGTAACACAAGCTACACTTACCGGATATACCTTTAAATATCTATGGCCGGGTTCTCCATGGTTTGCCAACTACAGCATATTTCTTTTCACATCAATGGTAAGTATAGTAGGTGTT
The DNA here is from genome assembly GCA_903882965.1 of uncultured Bacteroidota bacterium. Lineage (GTDB taxonomy): Bacteria > Bacteroidota > Bacteroidia > Chitinophagales > Chitinophagaceae > Nemorincola. Next base: position 1,129 of record CAIRZD010000058.1, on the reverse strand, counting down.
CAGTTTCTTATTGAGTTCATGCGCATAAGAAAAAATGCCCCCAGGCTATTTATAGTGTTAAAAATATTTCAGGCAGTATATGTTTTTTACCTTGTTCTAAGCATAATGGGTTATTATTCTCTTACGTATGCCCTTATATTGCCGACTCAATCAACCATCGCAATTGTTATACTGGGAGTATCTATTTACTTATATAAGAAGGGTTATGCAGAAGCTAAGTATTATTTAATAGGCTGGTCTTCATTAATGCTTGGGATCATTGTATATGTTTTGAAGGATGAAGGAGTGTTGCCGTATAATAACTTCACAGTTTATTCTCTTTTATTCGGTTCCGCGGCTGAGGTAACATTGCTATCCTTCGCCCTTGCAGATAAGATCAATATATACAGGAGTGATAAAGAAAAATCCCAGGCGCAGACGGTACTGGCACTACAGGAAAACGAACGTATCGTTCGTGAGCAAAATGTAATGCTGGAAGCAAAAGTAGATGAACGCACTTTTGAACTAAAGGTTTCAAACGATGGTTTGAGCAAAGCAATGAAAGAGCTTAAAGAAGCAGAAACACATCTTGTGGAATCAGAAAAGATGGCTTCGCTGGGTCAGCTTACAGCAGGCATTGCACATGAAATTAATAACCCCATAAATTTCGTTACTTCAAACGTAAAACCCCTCAACAGGGATGTACGTATTCTGCTTGACGCTGTAGAAGTAATGGGACAAATGGCCATAGAAGATATTTCTATAGCGGAAAAGCAGAAAAAAATACAGGAATATAAAAATGACCTTGACTTTGATTACCTTAAAGAAGAGATCGATCAGTTATTGAGTGGTATTGGAGAGGGGGCATCAAGAACCGCTGAAATCGTAAAAGGGCTGCGCATATTCTCACGCCTTGATGAAGATGATCTGAAGAAAGCAAATATTAACGAAGGCCTGGAATCAACCCTTGTTATTGCAAATAATCTTTTGAACAATGTTATTAAAGTAAACATAAACATACGGAACTTTTTCAAAAAGGGCAAAATATCTTTGGGAAAGCCTGATTTTACTGGAACAAGGTTGAGTTTTTCCAGAAAATATCTTTTTGCAGGTCAGGCGGTTTAGGCTTTACCCTAAATACAATTGGCTG
>CAIRZD010000057.1 GCA_903882965.1 uncultured Bacteroidota bacterium | reverse complement strand
TTCGAGAATACAAATGAAGTGTCCTTCTAAATATAAGAAAGACATGGTTGTGGAAGGGAAAAGCAGTTAATATTGATGAAATAGCAAGTAATAAGGTGCCTCATTTTACTTTTGATTTTTTACTTTTGAATTAGCATGGATACCCAGTTCATAGGAGAGCATTTGATGCCCGGGAAATTGGGTCATTTTTTTGTTATCACGTCTTTTATTGCAGCATTGTTTAGTTCGTTCAGCTATTTCATGGCCGTTCGTTCAGAGCAAAGAGATCCTTTGGGTAGCCGCTCGTGGCTGTTGTTTGGCCGTGGTGGGTTTATATTGCACGCAGCGGCTATTGTAAGTGTTTTTATCGCCTTGTTCTACATTATCGAGAACCATCTTTTCGAGTACCATTATGCCTGGGAGCATTCATCATTATCGCTACCCGGTAAGTATCTGTTAGCTTGTTTTTGGGAAGGGCAGGAGGGCAGCTTTATGCTATGGACCTTCTGGCATTGCATGCTGGGGCTTGTAGTGATGCGCACCGGCAAAGGCCTGGAAACAAGAACTATGGCTATTATAGCCGCAATGCAAGTGTGCCTGTGCACTATGATCGTGGGTGTCTATTTTGGTGCGGATATACAGTTTGGAAAAACCCCATTTGCATTGCTGCGTAATGTGATGAGGGATGCCCCTATATTCTCTTCGCCTAACTATATGAACTTTATCCAGGACGGAAACGGGCTGAATGTATCGCTGCGTAACTACTGGATGGTGATACACCCGCCTATTCTGTTCCTTGGCTTTGCATCCACGTTAATTCCGTTTGCATATTGTATAGCAGCACTGTGGAAGGGGGAATATCAAACATTTGTAAAGCCTACACTTGCATGGTCTCTTTTTAACGGCGCAGTATTAGGTACCGGCATAATGATGGGTGGTGCCTGGGCATACGAATCGCTGAATTTTGGGGGGTACTGGGCATGGGATCCGGTGGAGAATGCATCATTAGTGCCGTGGCTTACGTTAATCGCCGGGCTGCATACATTACTGGTATACAGAAGTACCGGCAGGGCACTGACCATAACGATCGTTTTATTACTGCTTACACATCTTTTGGTATGGTATTCCACTTTCCTTACACGCACAGGAATACTGGGTAAAACTTCCGTACATGCTTTTACCGGAGATGGGCAAGCGCTTACTTACCATTTGCTGATAATTATAGGTTTGCTGTTGCTGCTCACTATCGGTATGCTGGTGCGCAGGTGGCGAAGCCTGCCCGTGATAAATACGGAGGAAGAAACATTATCGAGAGAGTTTTGGATGTTTATAGGTTCGGTTATTTTGTTCCTGTCATCTATACAGATCGCTATCAGCACATCAATCCCGGTATGGGCACCATTGGCTAAATGGATATCGGGGAAGGATTTTGCACCCCCAATAGACCCTATGCTGCACTACAACAATATACAAGTGTGGGTAGCGATCATTGTTGGCATACTATCTGGATCTGTGCTATACATGAAGTTCAAAAATAGTGATGGTAATGTAGTTGCCAAGCGCTTAGGAATTACGGCATCTATAGCGGCGCTAATGGCCTTTGGGATAGGCTGGAGTCAACATATCACTACATGGCAATATGATATAATGCTCTTCGCGGCTTGTTTCGGTATCGTGGCAAATATATATTATGGCATAGTAGTGCAAAAAATTAAATTCAAAAAACTGGGGCCATCTGTGGCTCATCTTGGCTTTGCAATGGCGCTATTGGGAATACTCCTGTCATCATACAACAAGCACGCAATATCATACAATATCACAGGGGAGAATTTTAACTTCGGAAAAAAAACCGCTGAAGAAAATGCGAAAGAGAACAGGGAGAATGAGATCCTTTTTCATGGCGTGCCGGTTGCAATGGGTGATTATGCTGTTACTTATGTAGGCGACAGTGAAAGCGTTACAGGCAAGGACCGGATCGACTATTACAAAATAGAATACGAGCGGAAAGATTCAAACTCTCATAAGGTACTGGAGCATTTTACCCTTTACCCGGATGCTTTTATTAATTCTAAAGGACAGGGGGTATTAACTGTTAATCCATCTACCAAACATTTTTGGGATCATGATATCTTTACTTATATAAATGGAGGTACGCTGGACAAGTCAAAGACGGATACCATTGCCTATAAGAGTTTTATTTTTCATAAAACAGGAGATACCGCACAGTTGCAAAATGGGTATATGGTATTTAAGGGTCTGAACAAGGATGTGAATGATAAACGATACATACCACAGGATAGTGACCTTGCGATCTCGGCTAAGTTAATGATCTATGATAGTAGTACCAAGAAGATCACGGAGATTGATCCTTTATATATACTGCGCAATAAACAGTATGTGCTGAATATAGAAGATACACTTCTAAGCATGAATCTTTACGCACGCTTTCAGAGTATCATTGTGAAATCGCAGGACTCTGTGTCTTCAGAGATCATGATAAAACAAACAGACCCTAAGGATGATTTCATTGTTTTAAAGGCGCTTGTTTTTCCTTTTATCAATGTGTTGTGGCTGGGGGTTATTATTATGGTGCTGGGCTTCTTTATCAGCCTGGGCGATCTTTTGAGCAGGCAATTAAGTAAGGGTTGATCTCCTCTATGATTATTCTTTAGCCCGGGATAATTGCTCGTGTAGTTTCAGTACTTGTGGCAGAACGGCTGTGGCATCATCATTGATTATTACATGCTCGCAACGTTTCATTTTTTCATCCTGATCCATTTGATTGGCAATAACCGAAAGTACTTTTTTTCGGGAGAAATTATTGCGTTTCATGGCGCGCTGTATGCGTAACTCAGTTGGGGCATATACCCCGATCATTACATCCATATCTTTATAACTGCCACTTTCAAAGAATATGGCGGCCTCTTTTATTACGTAAGGAGCCTGTTGTTTTTCAAACCAGTTTTTGGAATATGCGATCGTAGCAGGGTGTACCAGTGCATTAAGTTGTTGTAATTTCTCAGGCTCGTGGAATACTACGGCTGATATTTTTGCACGGTCTAACTTGCCTTGTGAATAAACATCATCGCCGAAGAGCTGGCGGATATTTTGTATTAGTGTGGCATCGTTTTCCATAAGGTGACGAGCCGCTTCATCAGCATTAAATACAGGTATGCCAAGTGCTGTGAACACCTGGCATACGACTGATTTTCCTGATCCAATGCCGCCTGTAATTCCTACTTTAAGCATCGGGATAGATTTTTATTTTGTTACGGCTGTGGTTGTGATACCAGCTGCTGCATCTGCTTTTTTGCGGTAGGCTGCAGTCATTTCCATAGAAACAGCAGAGCGCTCGATGGTCATGAATGTGCCACGGCTGATCTCTATCTGCAATGTGCCATCTTCATTAGCGCGGTTGATACGGCCATGAATGCCGGCGGTGGTTACGATCTGCTCGTTAGCATTCATGCTATCAGCAAATTTCTTTTGTTCTTTGGCTTTTTTTGCCTGCGGGCGTATCATAAAGAAATACATAACCACAAACATACCTACCATCAAAAAGATAGGCATCATTGCTCCGCCCGGCTGTGCGGCTGGGGCTCCTTGTAAAATAATTGTTGCTAAGTCTAGTTGCATTTTTTTTAATTGTTATGATGAAAAATTGTTTACTCGTTTTTTATTTTCCTTCAGCGGCTATATCTGCCTGTATATATAGCATATGTAATCCGCGTATAGTATTTGCATGTATGGTCACAGCTTTTTGCTGGTGCCCTGATTTTCCTGCTGAATTAAAAGTAACCTTCATTGTATCTGTTTTCCCGGGCGGTATAGGGTCGCGGGGATAACTGGGCACAGTGCAGCCACATGAGCCTGTAGCAGAGTTAATAATAAGCGGTGTTTTGCCATTGTTTGTAAATACAAAATCATACTGCACTATTTCTTTTTCGTGAATAGTGCCAAAGTTGTGTACGCTGTCTGCAAAGTCCATTGTGGCTTTTCTTGCTGCAGCTATTGTATCCATGCCATTTGCAGTGTACGGGTTGTTGACAAGCGATATAGGTAAATTGTTAGTAGGAGGTATATTGCCTGAGTTATTGCAAGCTGCAAAAGCAAAGAATGAAATAATAAGTAAGCGTTTCATTTTTATTGTTTATCCCCGGTTAATTTTATTGATCTTATTTTCTTTGGTCAGGTCTTTAAGTATGTTATCGAGCACACCATTTACAAACTGGCCGCTTTGCGGGGTGCTGTATTGTTTTGCTATATCTATATATTCATTTATCGTCACTTTTGTGGGTATGGTCGGGAAGTATAAAAACTCGCATACTCCCATCCTTAGCAACAAAAGATCTATCAGCGCTACACGTTCTTTATCCCAGTTATTGAGTTTTGGCTCAACAAGCTCCATGCAGTAAGGCTCTTTGTCGATAACTGCGAGCAACAGATCATGCGCATATTCTTTTTTCTCGGCGGATAAGGTGTTTAAGAAATTCACCTTAGCATTGTCTTTGAAAAAATTCTGCATCAGTATTGTTATAAGCTCGCTGTCATCTTCCCATCCAGGTAATTCATCGGTAAAGAAACTTAGCATATCTTCATTTGCGAGTACCTGCTTTTCCCATATGTAGCGTATGATCTCCTTTTCTTCAGTGGGTGTGTGCTCCTTTGCTGTGATATAACGTACATATTCATCGCTCTTATCGAGTAACTGGAATATCTTTTTTGTCCAATCCTGGTCAATGAACCTTTCGAGTTTATTCTTTTTTATCCGTTCATTGAAAGATGCATTTTCAAGGGCTTTGAGTACGAATGCATTTGCAGATATCTGGGTATTGACGTTCATATCTGCTGTGCTTGGCAGGTACTTGCCGGCTCTTTGTGTGGCATCGGTTTCGGCGTACTGTGCTATACGTAATACATATAATACTGCAACTGTAAAAATATCTAACGCCTGTTCGAGTTTGTCATTCAGAATACGGGCAGCTACTTCTTTGTTTCCCTGGGCTCCATGTTCGAGTGAGGCAGCGGTATATAATGTCTGCATCACTTTAACGCGGATATTCCTTCTGCTTATCATATTGTAAAGAACTTGTTTAGTGTTTTGAGGCGCAAAGGTACGTAATAATGGCTCAATTGCGTAATGGCTGAATTGCATAAACTGTTACGATTTATGTAAATATTCATATGTCAGATAATTGGATTCTACAGCTGATTTGGTGTTGATTTTTTATGGTTAAATTTATTAATGCAATACTGTGACTGTTTTCAGAGGATATTTAGTGTTTTATAGTTGATTTTTTATTGGGTTTTCAGTTGAAAAAAAATGAAAGAATTACGGGTGAACAGGTGTTTAAATGTCCCAAAAATGCCTCAGAATGCCTCGTTTTTGGCCTGGTTGTAGCGCAAAAATGTCTCAGTTAATGTTTGCTGATATTATATGATACTGCGACCCTTGTTTTGGGAGCAGATGTTTTGTTTCCAGTAGGTCAATGAACTTGTCTGCGTTGTGGAGGTGTTTTTCAATGTATAAAGTTCAGAAGGGTAATTGAGGGTTGTTGAAAAGTGTATACACCTTTTTATTGAAGAGTGGTGAGGCTGTCTGAACTGTGATTTTGAATGATTCTTTTGATTTTTATGATTTGACATTTTGGGCATGTGCTTGTGGATAATATTTGCCTGTCGGAGACCTGCTTTTATTGGAAGATTTAAGTCGTGCTTCGCTAAGACTTAAACCAGTGAGGGTTCATGGTTTAAAGATAATTTAGGTTTGTTGGTGCTATTTTAAAAATATTGATGCGGCAACAAATAATATGGGAGGAGCTGCCAAAAATGCAATAGCAATTCTTTTCCAAAATTGCATTTTTTCTACAGGTTGTTTTCTAAATTCATCTACTAAATCAGATACTTTATTTTCAGGGTAAGCAATATATAATGCACTAAAAATGACCGCAATTATTATGACTATTACATACAAATAATCTGTCATTTTTATGTTTTGGATTTTACAAAATACCCGCATAATTAATAAGGCAGAAAAAATTTGACCAAAACATAATTGCATGAATGAGCTCCCATATGGTCCATAATCATACCTTGGCTTACTATCATATTCGTTAACTGCTTTTTCGTAAGCCAAATAATAGCTAGCCAATATTTTTGAAAATGCATTCATGTACTAAAGATAATTTGGGTTTTTGGTAATCTTATTGATTTTTGATGAATAATGCCTCGAACGTACAAGCGAGCGTGGCGAGAGGCGATGACGATAGTAACGATGCCCGAAACAAAGTAGTTTTTTTCATCTTTTATTAAGGGCTGTGGTTTTTACTTATAACTTTTTACTTTTGGGGGAATAGTTGATATATTTAAGCAATGGCTAAGAAACCTACTAAAAAACCAATACCGCAGGCGGCACCAGTGAAACCTGCTGCTGCTGTGAGCCGCCCGGCAGTGAATAAAACCAATACTGTGATAGCAGAGGATGGACAAGGATGGCTGTCTGTAAAAATGCTGTGTGTACTGCTTGGACTGATCTCGTTTGTGCTGTATGCCAATACGCTGCTGAATGGATATGTGATGGATGATGTGATGGTGCTAAGGGATAATACTATGGTGACGCAGGGTATGAAGGCGATACCTGAGCTGCTATCTACACCCCATATGCGGGGATACCTTGTGATACCTAATGACCTGTACCGGCCACTATCGCTGGTGATGCTGGCGATAGAGTACCAGTTTTTCGGGCCGAATGGGCTGGCAGGATATCACTTTTTTAATGTGCTGATATTTGCGGGTTGTGTAATCATGTTCTTTTTGTTTTTAGATAAGTTCTTTGACCGGAAAAAGACCGCTATCGCTTTTGTGGGTGCGCTGATATTTGCCGTGCACCCGATACATACAGAGGTGGTTGCGAATATAAAAAGCTGTGATGAACTACTGTGTTTCTTTTTCGGGTTTATGTCGCTAAACCTGTTTGTGAATTATATGAAGGGCGGGAAGATGATGCACCTTGTATTGGGGACATTTACTTTGTTCCTGTCGTATATATCGAAGGAGACGGTGATCGCGTTTGTGGCAATCATCCCGCTGCTGTTTTTCTTTTATATCAATGATGATAAAAAGCGGGCGGTATTTATTACTGGTGGCATGGCTGTGGCAACGGTTATTTTCCTGGGGATACGATCGCATGTTCTGAGCGAATATAATGCCAACCAACCATCGGCCGGGGTAGAGTTTATAGATAATGCGCTTGCAAATGTGCCTGCGCAGTTTTCTTTGATGGCTACCAAGATAGTGGTGTTGGGGCTGTACCTGAAACTAATGTTCATACCACATCCGCTGTTGTGCACCTATTCATTTAATGCGATCCATTTTGCTGATCTTGCAGACTGGCGGGTGTGGGTGTCTGTGCTGGCATATGGGGGCATGATATGGTTTGCAGTAACAAGGTTTATAAAAAACAAGAAAGACCCATGGGCCTTCAGTATTATCTTTTACCTGGTGACCTTATTCCTTTTCTCTAACTTACCCTTCCTGATGGGTGCTGAACTGGCTGAGCGTTTTGAATTTTTCGCATCGGCGGGTTTTTGCCTGGCAGCAGCGCTGGCGGTGGAACAGTGGCTGATAAAAAGTGATGCAACAAATATACTATCACTGAAAAGCACAAAGGTACTGGCGGTGCTGGTGCCGGTATCACTGATCTTTGGCGGGCTGACGGTGGCCCGCAATGCGGACTGGAAAGATAATATAACCCTGTATAAAGCTGATGTAGCCAACTCGCCTGAAGACTGCAGGCTGTACCATAATGTGGGCAGCGCACTGGCAGAAGACGTGTACCCGACGATAAAGGATACTGTGAAACAAAAAGAACTGGATAATGAGAGCCTTGAATACCTGAGAAAAGGGCTTCAAATATACCCGACATATGCGGATATACATGTGGAAATGGGTAGGGTGTTTGACCGTAAGCGGATGTATGACTCGGCGGAATATCATGATGAGATAGCGCTGAAATACAACCCTATAAATTTTACTGCTACGAATAACCTGGGCAGCGTGTACCTTACGAATGGCAAGTATCCTCAGGCAGTAGCGATGTTTAAAAAGGCGCTGGAACTGAACCCTAATTTTAAATTTCCGTACATAAACCTGGCCCGTACTTATGTGCAGCTGAAACAATATGATTCGGCACTGATCAACTATCATAAGATGCTGGCCTTTGAGCCTAATTCGGTAGAGGGCGTGCAGGGGTTAGGGATCGCATTCTTCCAGATGCAGCGTTTTGATTCGGCTGAGTATTATTTTAACAAGGTGCTGCAAATGAGCCCTGATAACCCGAATGCACTTACCTACCTGGGCGCTACGCTACTCAACGAGAAAAGATACCCGCAGTCGATAGCAATATTTAAGAAGTCGATAGGGATAAACCCCAATGATCTGAATGCTTACTCAAACATGGGCAAGGCGTATTATTTTTCACAGCAGTATGACCTGGCGATCGAGACCGTGAGTAAAGAAATATCAATAGACCAGCGGCAAGGGGTAAGGGACCTGCCATACATTGCGCTGAGCTATGAGAAGAAGGGTGATATGGCGAATGCGAAGAAATATGAAGCAATGGCAAAGCAGGTGTATTCGAACTTTAAGCTGGAATAATGGTTTAAGGCAAAAGTTAAAAGTCAAAGCCTAGAAGTGTAAATTTTATAGTTGGCAAAAGCAAGAGCGGCAGTTTCAATATTGAAACTGCCGCTCTTGCTTATTTAATTTGTCATTATTTTTTCACTTCTACCGGTACTTCGTTTCTCATCACTACAACGCCATCAAAGACGTCTATAAGTACGGGTTTGGATTTGTCTATTTCGCCGCCAATTATCTTTTTGCTGAGCATATTGATAATGTCTTTTTGAATTACCCTTTTAAGCGGGCGGGCGCCATATTGGGGATCAAAGCCGCGCTGTACGAGATAATCGAGCGCATAGTCGGTAAACTGGAGGTCGATACCTTGCGTGGATAATTGCGTTTTCAGGTTCTCGAGTTGTATACGTATGATGCCTTTTATTTCCTTGCGCATTAGCGGGTGGAACATGATGACATCATCAATACGGTTAAGGAATTCAGGCCTTAACGCCTGGCGTAATACATCCATGACCTGCTCCTTGGTGGCATCTACCAACATGTCAATATCCTGGCCGTCTTTGATCTCGGCAAAGTTTTCCTGAATGATGCTGCTGCCCATATTGCTGGTCATGATGATAATGGTGTTCTTAAAGTTTACCACCCTGCCTTTATTATCTGTAAGACGGCCATCATCGAGTACCTGCAGGAGTATATTGAATACATCAGGGTGTGCTTTTTCTATCTCATCGAGGAGGATGACGGAGTATGGTTTGCGGCGCACGGCTTCGGTGAGCTGACCACCTTCGTCATAACCTACGTAGCCGGGAGGCGCACCTACGAGGCGGCTCACACTATGTTTTTCCTGGTATTCGCTCATGTCTATGCGGGTCATCATGCTGTCGTCGTCGAACAGGATCTCTGCAAGCGCTTTTGCTAATTCTGTTTTACCTACGCCTGTGGTGCCAAGGAATATAAAGGAACCTATGGGCTTGCGAGGGTCCTGGAGGCCTGCGCGACCGCGACGGATCGCATCTGCAACGGCTGTGATCGCTTCATTCTGACCTACTACACGTAGATGCAGTTCGTCTTCAAGGTGCAGGAGTTTGTGGCGTTCGCTGGTGAGCATCCGTTGTACGGGAATACCGGTGGCACGGGCCACATTTTCGGCAATGTCTTCCGCATCTACTTCTTCTTTGAGCAGGCGTTTTTGCTGGGTGCCCATAGTATCCAGCTGGGCAGACATACTTTGTATTATAGCTTCCTGTTCCTGTACTTTGCCGTAGCGTATTTCTGCAACACGGCCGTAATTACCCTCACGTTCGGCCTGCTCGGCTTCCTGCTTGAGGTTTTCTATTGCAGTCTTGGCTTTATTTATTTTATCAACCAGTTCTTTTTCTTCGAGCCACTTTGCTTTGAGTGTATCGCGTTGCACACTGAGTACGGATATCTCCTGGTTGAGGTCCTTTAATTTCTCTTTATCGTTCTCGCGTTTGATGGCCTCACGCTCAATTTCCAACTGGCG
>CAIRZD010000056.1 GCA_903882965.1 uncultured Bacteroidota bacterium | reverse complement strand
TCAAGAAGGGACTCCTAAGAATGCTTACACAGTGTTCCGCACAAACGATTATCTACCCCCACCACCATATAACTTCGTGGTACAAAACACCCCCCCGTCACTAAAATTTTTGCCAACCCCCCGGGGGGTATATATTTTTTGAAAACTTTATGTTATAGTACGCCCAACCCATAACTTCATGGTGCATATGATTAACGTAGAACCTACTGCTGATCACCCGTTACCGTTTGATTTGTCCGATGAGCAACCAAAGACTCATAAGGACAGCTTGGCTATTGCCGTAAATACTGTAGACCTAATGGAGCAGCTCGGCGGCAGTATTGATTACTCAAATGAAGACCTACACAAAGCACAAACTCTTATAACAGGGGCCGAAAAAGGTAACACACCTAAGAGTATTAGCGTACCAGCAGAGGCAAAAGCAGCGCAGCACTTAATTAAACGCTTTGATTTCCAAGCATTCGGCGATGTTCACCAGGCAAGAAACTTCGTTACCAATAAGTTAGTACAGCTAGCAGATTGCGGAGATATCAAAGTAGAACTTAAAGCCCTAGAGTTACTAGGCAAGCATTCAGATATTGGGCTCTTCACTGAACGCAGTGAAATTACAGTCAAACATACGACTTCCGAAGCCCTAGAAAAATCAATCAAAGACAGAATTAAGCGTTTACTCAATGCAGACGTGACTGATATTACGCCACTTGACGACCTTGACGCCCAGTTAGGTACTCAAAAATCCACTTTAGCGACACAAGATGCTCAACCTACAGGAGATTGACACCGCTTTAAAGTCGGGGAAACTCTCAGATACAGACCTGAGGGTACTGGAGGCGTCGCTAATTAAGTTAGAACAACTCAAAGATAAAGAGTTAGCTCAGAAAAAGTTTATTAAGTTTGTAAATAGGTGTTGGCCTACATTTATTAGTGGGGCTCACCACAAAAGAATGGCAGATGCTTTTGAGAGGGTAGCAAATGGAACATGTAAACGCCTTATTATCAACATGCCACCTCGACATACTAAGTCTGAGTTCGCTAGTTACCTTCTTCCTGCTTGGTTTTTGGGTCGCTTTCCTCATAAAAAGGTTATTCAGGTGGCTCATACGAGCGAATTGTCCACCGGCTTTGGTCGCAAAGTTAGGAATTTAGTAGATACAGAAGTATATAAAGACATATTCCCGGGACTAAACCTACGAGTAGACTCAAAAGCGGCTGGACGTTGGAATACCAGCGAAGGCGGAGACTACTATGCTATTGGTGTGGGCGGTGCAGTGACTGGTAAAGGTGCTGACTTACTAATAATAGACGACCCACACAGCGAACAAGAAGCGACGATGGCTGCTTCAAACCCCGAAATTTACGATAAAGTTTACGAATACTATACATCTGGACCTCGTCAACGTTTGCAACCAGGGGGCGCTATTGTCATTGTGATGACTCGCTGGGCAGCGAGGGACTTAACTGGGCAAGTGCTAAAAGCTGCAGCACTAGGTGCAGATAACTGGGAAGTCATCGAATTTCCGGCTATTTTACCCTCTGGAAACCCACTTTGGCCTGAATTTTGGCGTTTAGAAGAGCTAGAAGCAGTAAAAAAGACCATTCCAAACAGTAAATGGCAGGCCCAGTATCAGCAAAATCCGATTGGAAATGAGTCCGCAATCGTCAAAAGAGATTGGTGGCAGTGGTGGGAAGAGCGTGATCCACCCGATTGTGAGTATGTTTTACAGACTTGGGACACTGCTTTTGAGAAAAATCAACGTGCCGACTATTCAGCCGGTACGACCTGGGGTATTTTTAAGCATCACAAGGACTATAACCAACCAAATATTATTTTGCTGAACACTTATAAGAAGCGCGTTGAGTACCCAGACTTGAAAAAGGATGTTTTGCATGAGTACAAAATGTTTGACCCAGACGGAGTGCTCATTGAGAAGAAAGCGTCCGGAGCCCCGCTCATTTATGACTTACGTGCTATGGGTATACCCGTGCAAGACTACACACCCTCAAAAGGCCAAGACAAAATTGCCCGTCTTAATTCAGTATCGGACATAATAGCGTCTGGGAAAGTATGGGTTCCACGAACTAGGTGGGCTGAAGAATTAGTAGATGAGATCGCAGCATTTCCGTCCGGCGAGCATGATGACTTGGTGGACGCAACAACACTTGCACTAATGAGATTTAGACAGGGCGGGTTCCTTCGTCTGCCAATAGACGAGCCCGAGGACATTCAATGGTTTAAGGGACACAAGTCCCGCGAAAGATATTACACAGTTTAAGGGAAAAACATGGCAACGAGCAGTATGACATACCCAGAAATAATTGAGGGTTACAGGGCCAACCCAAAAAATAAATTTGGCGCTAAAGACTATATGGAAACAAAACCTAAATTTTTTAATCCTAAGGTTATAGAGACATTTACCAGGGCCGCAGCCGCTGGGACAAGCTACGGAGTCCCCGTTCTAGAACCCAAACAACTTGCCAATATGGCTTTGCATGAGGGGCGGGAAGATTTTGGAATGAATGACAACGGGATTGATTACAACAATAAAAGACAAGTTGAGTTATCCCGTCAACTACAAAGAGATGGACATGATGAAGAGGCGGCTAACTTTGCGGCTGCCATTATGGGTAAACATGAAGTAGCAACCCGTACAAAAAAACCTTTTTTACAGGTATGGAACGGCAAGGGAAAGAAGGCGGAGCAGTATGCTATAGATTCTGCGGCAGAGAGTTATGCAGCAACACATCCTAAGAATCAATCGTTTTTAGAATTTATTGATGAGCATTACAATGATGCTTTACCTGTAGAAAAAATGCAATTTGATCCAGGCCCTGAACCAACTTTTAAACATGGTGGCATGATAGTCAAACCGCTATCTGGCGGACAAAAAACAATTTAAGGAAACCTATGTTAGATAAAGCATTGTATTCAAACGTTCCTCAACTTAACACGGTTGAGCCAGACATTGAGATTGAAATAGAAAATCCAGAATCTTTGCATGTAGGCATTGGTGGATTAGAAATAGATTTAGAACCCGGCTCTGAAGCTTCAGATGACTTTGATGCTAACTTAGCTGAAGAGATGGATGAGGGGGAACTTCAATCTTTGTCTGGCAAATTAATAGAAGAAATAGATGACGATGTTAATTCCAGAAAAGATTGGGCAGAAACATATGTAAAAGGTCTTGAAGTATTGGGGATGAAATATGAAGAAAGAACGGAACCTTGGAACGGCGCTTGTGGTGTTTTTAGCACAGTTCTTACAGAGGCTGCCATTCGTTTCCAAGCAGAAACGATTACTGAAAGCTTTCCTGCGTCTGGCCCGGTAAAGACTGAAATTATGGGGGCGATAGATCGCTTAAAGATGGAAGCGGCTCAGCGTGTGGGTAACCACATGAATTATTATTTAACAGAAAAAATGCCGGAGTATCGTCCAGAGCATGAAAGACTGTTACTTAATTTAGGATTAATAGGTACGGCGTTTAAAAAAGTTTATCCAGATCAAAATTTGGGTAGGCCCGTGTCGATGTATGTTGGCGCAGAAGATTTAATTATGCCGTATGGGTCTAGTGGAGTTATGCATTGTGAGCGTGTCACACATATGATGCGTAAAACAAAGAATGAAATCCACAGATTACAAGTAGCCGGCTTTTACCGAGATATAGATCTTGGCGAACCCATGCATATAGAGACGGACATTGAGAAAAAGAAAGCCGATGAGGCTGGATACTCAATGACGGATGATGACAGATACCATTTGGCAGAAGTTCATGTGGATTGTGTAATGCCAGGGGATGAACATCCTGATGAAATAGCTCTTCCATACGTTATTACAATTGAAAGAGGCACTAGAAAAGTACTTTCTATTCGCAGAAACTGGAAAAAAGGCGATAAAAAGTATTTAAAACGTCAGCATTTTGTTCAATATACCTATATTCCAGGCTTTGGAGCTTATGGTTTTGGCTTAATTCACTTAATTGGTGGATATGCAAGAGCTGGAACAATGATTATTCGCCAATTAGTGGATGCTGGATCACTTGCTAACCTGCCTGGCGGCTTAAAAGCCCGTGGTTTAAGGGTAAAAGGAGACGATACACCGATTGCGCCGGGAGAATTTAGAGATGTAGACGTACCCGGAGGTTCAATTAAGGACAACATAATGACGTTGCCTTATAAAGAACCTAGCCAAGTGCTTGCTACTTTGCTTGCTACGATAACAGACGAAGCAAGAAAGTTAGGTTCCATATCGGATATGAATATTAGCGATATGTCGGCCAATGCTCCGGTTGGAACTACGTTGGCTTTGTTAGAAAGACAACTTAAAACTATGTCTGCGGTGCAGGCTAGGGTTCATTATTCTATGAAGCAGGAATTTAAACTGCTTAAGCCGTTAATTAAAGATTACGCACCTACGGATTACGAATACGATCCAGAAAACGCAGATAAAAGCGCAAAACAAAGCGACTATGACATGGTTGAAGTTATACCAGTCAGCGATCCCAATAGTTCTACGATGGCGCAAAG
The DNA here is from genome assembly GCA_903882965.1 of uncultured Bacteroidota bacterium. Taxonomy (GTDB): domain Bacteria; phylum Bacteroidota; class Bacteroidia; order Chitinophagales; family Chitinophagaceae; genus Nemorincola. The sequence continues at coordinate 3,073 of CAIRZD010000056.1, read as the reverse complement.
GTTAATGCAGTACCAAGCTGCTATGCAAATGGCACAAGGTGCGCCCCAAATATACAATCTTCCAAAATTGCATAGGCAAATGCTTGATGTAATTGGCATTCCAAACGCTGAGGATATTGTTCCAACTGATGACGATCTTAAACCCAAAGATCCTATCTCGGAGAACATGAGTTTCTTAAAAGGAAAACCCACCAAAGCGTTTATCTATCAAAATCACGATGCGCACATAGCCGTTCATCAATCAATGATGCAAGATCCTATTCTCCAAGCGCAAATAGGACAAAGCCCTGCCGGCCAACAGATGATGCCTGCAATCATGGCTCATATATCAGAACACCTGGCTTTCCAATATAGAGCAAAAATAGAAAAACAACTTGGAGTTCCGCTTCCATCCCCAGACCAAGAGTTGCCACAGGATGTTGAAGTTCAATTGTCTGCATTGGTCGCACAAGCAGCCCAACAAGTTCTTGCATCTAGTCAAAGTCAAGCGGCCCAACAACAAGCCCAACAACAGGCTCAAGATCCTCTTGTACAAATGCAACAAGCTCAGTTGCAAATCCAACAACAAGAAGCGGCAACCAAAGCCAAAAAAGTGGATGGAGATTTGCAGATCAAACAACAAGAGTTGCAAATTAAAGCGCAGCAAGCTCAACAAAAAACGGGTGTTAATCCACAGGTTGAAGAGCAAATAAAAATGGCTCAAGCGCAACAACAGATGCAAACTTCGCAACAAGAGCATCAACAAAATCTTGCACACAATTTGCAACAACATGCTCAAAGTTTAAGACAACAAGAAGAGCAAGGCCGTGTTCGATTACAACAAGAACAACAAATGGCCCAATTAAAAATGATGCAAGAAGCCCAAAAAATAAAAGCGGCAGAAGAGGTAAGTAAAAAACCTAAGAAGGATGAATGATGGAAACAAGAGTACTTGAGTTTTTATTAAAAAATATAAAAACAATTGAAGATCAATATACGGTTGCCATAGCTGGCAAAAGTGCCAAGAACTATGACGAATATTGCGAAATGTGTGGCGTTATAAAGGGTTTATCTTTTTGTAAACAAGAGATAGATACCGTGCTTAAACGTTTTATAGCAGACGAAGATTTGGAATAACCCAGTAAACCGATATGGCGGGGGTGTATCGGTAAGCTTTCATGTAGCCCCCTGCGGAGGAAAACTATGGACTTTAATGTTCAAGCCGTAGACTTGTCTGGTATTCTTAATAAGAATTCCGAAGATAAAGCTACTCAACTACCAGACCCTAAAACGTTTCATTTACTAACGGTACTACCGCAAGTAGATGAAGAGTTTGAACCGGGCGGATTAGTTAAATCATCTCAAACCATGCAATACGAAGAAGTACTAACACCAGTATTATTTGTAATTAAACTTGGGCCAGATGCATACCAAGATAAAACAAGATTTCCATCCGGGCCATCGTGTGCGGTGGGTGATTTTGTTATTGTCCGTCCCAATACGGGTACTAGGATAAAAATACATGGCAAAGAATTTCGTTTGATTAAAGATGATCAAGTGGAAGCTGTTGTGCAAGATCCCCGTGGCATTCAACGAGCAGCATAAGGAGAAATCATGGCTGAAAACAGAACATTTAAATTCCCTGACGAGATAGAAGTTGAAGAAGATCAGAAACCAGAAATAGAAGTGGTGGATGATACGCCGGAGCTAGACCGTGGACGCAAGCCCGCGGACGAGCCCCCAAAAGAATTTTCTGATGATGAGTTGGAAACATACAACGATTCGGTAAAGAAAAGAATTAAACACTTTACTAAGGGATATCACGATGAACGCAGGGCTAAAGAAGCGGCATTTCGTGAGCGTGAAGAGGCTTTAAAACTGGCACAAAACGTTGTAGAAGAGAATAAAAAACTTAAAGGTTCTTTGAACCAGGGTCAAAATGCTCTCTTAGAACAAGCCAAAAAAGTAGTGGATAACGAGATCCAAACGGCCAAAGCAAAGTATAAAAATGCGTATGAATTGGGTGATGCAGATGCTTTAGCTGAGGCACAAAGTGAACTAACTGCCGTATCCATTAAGGCAGAACGTTTACAAAATTTTAGGCCAGCCCCTTTACAAGAGGAAAAAAATGAGGTACAAACGCAGGTAACGCAACCAGTTCAGCTAGACCGAAAGGCGGAGGACTGGAAAGATAAGAATCGTTGGTTCGGCTCAGATCGGCGCATGACCAGTTATGCGCTTGCTATACATGAGGAACTTACGCAAGATGAGCGCATGAATCCATCTAGCGATGAGTACTACCGAAGAATTGATTCCGAAATGCGTACTAGGTTCCCAGATGCTTTTGATAGCGATACTGAAGTGGATGCATCTCCTCCACCCAAGAAATCAATAGTTGCACCTGCGTCTAGGAGTACAGCGTCCAAAAAAATCGTACTTACACAGAGTCAGGTAAATATCGCCAAAAGGCTTGGTGTCTCTTTAGAGGACTATGCCCGTCAGGTTGCTAAACAAAGATCAGGAGCTTAATTATGTCAGAACAAAATCGTAAACCTAGAGAAGTTGAAACCCGTGCAGTAATGCAAAGACCAGATGCTTGGAGACCTCCAGAGCAGTTACCGATGCCGGATCCCCGTCCTGGATGGGAGCACAGATATATCCGCATTAGTATGGTTGGAAATGCTGATCCTAAGAATATTTCTATGCGTTTGCGGGAAGGTTATGAACCCTGCAAATCAGAGGATTATCCTGAGTTGATGATGCACGAAGTTCAAGATGGACGATTTAAAGGCGGAATTGAAGTCGGTGGTTTGTTGTTATGCAAAATTCCATCCGAGTTTGTTAAGCAAGCGTCAGATTACTACGCTAAGCAAAACCAAGCTCAAATGGAATCAGTAGACAACAGTTTCATGCGCAACAGTGATCCAAGGATGCCTCTATTTAAAGATAGGCGCTCCGAGGTAACATTCGGTAAAAATTAATTTTGGAGATTTCAAGGGCATATCCTATCATTCCCGCAGCTTATGGCCTAAAGCCAGTAAGCTTAGCTGGTGGTAGAGTGTATTCTGGTTCTACCAGACTCATTCCTATCGCT
>CAIRZD010000055.1 GCA_903882965.1 uncultured Bacteroidota bacterium | reverse complement strand
GGTAGCACTGCTATCACTCAATATTGTCACTGAGCCCGCACATACCGTGAGCATACCAAAGATCGCGGATGGATTCTTTATCACGGTGTTCGGATAGGTAATAAAACAACCCGTTCCAATTGTATAAGTGATTGTCGCTGTTCCTGCTGCAACTCCGGCAGTTAGCGTTCCTGTACCATTTATGCTTGCATCACCTGTTATACTCCAGGTACCCCCTGACGTATTATCTGTTAATGTTACCGTTGTGCCTGCACACTCGGAGATCGCTCCCTGCACTGGTAAAGGCCTTGCATTTACCTGCAATACACTGGTAGCCGCACAACCACCTGCTGTATACGAAATAGTAGCCGTACCAATATTAACCCCTCCGGTCGTAACAACACCTGATGCACTGCCTATAGAAGCGAGCAAGGTATTGCTTATACTCCAGGTACCTCCTGCGGTAATATTATTCAGTGTCGTAACGGCACTTGCACAAAGCGTCAGATTGCCGGTGATAGCTCCTATTATACCCACATTTACAGTCGTTGTTCTGATGCAACCTGAAGCAAGTGTATACAGAATAGAAACACTACCTGCGCTTACTCCTGTTACTAAACCATTAGATGCACCAACCACTGCAATACCTGCATTGCCCGTACTCCATATACCCCCGGCCGATGCGTCTGACAAGGTCGTTGTTGTACCCGTGCATACATTCATATTGCCGGTAATCGGAAGTATCGTATTAACCGTTACAATAGCAGTTGTCATACAGCCGTTTGCTGCAGAAGTATAAGTGATCCTTGCAGTACCTGCCGCTATACCCGTTAAGATACCACTCCCCGATCCCACTATTGCAATTCCTGTATTGCTGCTGCTCCATACACCCGTTCCGGATGCGTCATTTAAGTTCAAAACATTACCTGCACATACTGCTGCATTTCCACTAATAGATGCCGGCAGATCAAGAACCGTGATTGTCGCTGTTGCGATACAATTACCCGGCAATGATTTGTAAGTTATTATTGCAGAACCTGCTGATACACCGGTTACATGGCCGGTATTAAGAACCGTCGCCACCAGTGTGTTACTACTTGTCCACGAAACTCCGGTAGCAGTAGAATCACTTAATATGGTCACCGAGCCTGCACATACTATAGTCGTACCAAAAATTGCCGAAGGGCCTGATAGCACAGTATTAGGATAAGTAATGTAACAACCATCAATAAGTGTATAGGTTATCGTACCTGTTCCACTCGTAGCACCTTCGCTCACAGCCGCCGAATTTGTACCGGTAGTCACTACACTGGCATCACCTGTGCTGCTCCATGTCCCGCCGGCTGTATTATCTGATAATGTTATTGTTGTTCCGGCACACGCTGATATTGCACCATGTATCGGCAATGGCATAGTATTGACCGTTACAGTTATCATTGCATATGCACCGCCTTGTGTATAACTAATAATTACTGTTCCTGCCGAAATACCGGAAACAATCCCTGTACTACTATTCACCATAGCTACAGCACCATTGCTGCTGCTCCATGTGCCTCCCATTATCGCATCCGATAGTGATGTTGTACTACCTGCACAAATAGTCGCAACACCACTTATAGCTGGTATAAAAGAATTATCTACCGTCACCAGCTTCGTTGCATATGCCGTTCCACAGCTGCCATTTACAGCATACGAAATATTAACCGTACCTGCTGTTTCTCCGGTCACGATGCCACCCGACACAATTGCATTTGAATTGCTCGCAGTCCATACACCGCCGCTTACGGCATCTGTGAGGGTAATATTAGATCCTGTAGTCACCAAAGACGCGCCGCTGATCACACCGGTTACTGTTGTGTTTACCGTAACAATAATCGTATTAGTACATCCTCCGCTAAGCAGATAGGTTATTCTTGTAGTTCCTGCTGCTATCCCGGTTATTATTCCGGTCGTAGAATCTATTGTTGCTATGCTGGTTGCGCTGCTTTTCCATGATCCGCCTGTATCAATGTTATTCAATGCAGATGTTCCACCTATACAAACCACTGGTGACCCACCTATTGCGGGAGCAACACATCCCAAACCACAGCCGGGAGGCATGATAACAGTAATAGCTGCAGCGCCCAATGCCCCTGTTGTCGTAAGTGCCCGCCCGTTAAGAGCAACACCCGTATTTAAACTGATTGCGCCGTTATTGCAGATGATTGTTCCGTTAAAAACTGAATAATCATTTATCTGTACCGCGCCCTCTACTTTCCAAAACACATTCTTTGCCTGCGTCCCGTTCATAAGTATCACATTCGAGAAAGTACTCGTAGTTAGCGCACCGTTCAATTGCAATACAAATACTGCATTCGAATCGCCTGCCCCGTTAAGATATACATTACCCGTAAATGTTGTCGCCGAATTCATCACATAAGTATGCGGAGTAAGCACAAGATTATTGCCAAACTGCGCCGGATACAACAACTCAATATCTGCGGGCAGTGTATTAAGATAACTGTATGCATTTAGCAGGTCAGCCGCGCACGCTACTGTAGAGCCATCTGGAATAGGATGAATAGTTCCGGCTACAAACAAAGGATTGAATCCAGTAGTTAGCCCCACATTTGTTCCTACATCACCCGAAACATGTGTCGACCCGGCATTTGAAACCGGCCCATTCGCCGAAAACAATCCATAACATGCGGCCGACCCTAGAGTAGGTGCAAAAGGCCCTGTTAGTACTGGGCTGCCGCAACCTACAGGCGTATACGCCAATACACCACCTACAGATACAGCTCCGGCAGTAGATAGCGCTCTACCTTCAAGCGTATCGTTTGTGCCCATTGTAATTCCTGCATTGTTGGCTATAATTGTGCCCCTCATAGTTGTACCGGGAGCCATGCTTACCAAACCCTCCACTTTCCAAAATACATTACATGCCAATGCACCGTTGATCAATATGACCTTTGCATTTGCTCCCGTCGCGAAAGATCCTCCGATCTGGAAAATAAATACTGCATTCGCATTTCCTTGCGCATCTAGTATAAGATTGCCATTCATAGTTGCCGCAGCAGCTATGCTATATACACCCGCGATAAGCGTATCACCACCGCCCAATAAAGAAGATGGAAAGAAATTAGGTATAGTACTGTTCAATTGGTTATAGGCACTCAGCAAGTCAGCCGAACAAGCTGCACTTACTCCATTGTCATTATCCATCACACCATTTACATTACCGAAACCCGTACTCGAACCGCCATTCGAACCTACATTTCCTGTAAGCAACGATGGACTGGAATTCGTCAAAGCCCCAACACTCGAGAAGAGGACAAAATTTGCTGCCGACCCCAAATTAGGCGCTTGCCCAAAAGTCAAATTTGGCATTACAAACAAGACAATTACCACAATTACATTAAATAGCTTTTTATTCATTTCATTTAATTTCATTGCGAATTAATTTTCACAATTAAATGCATATAGCTAATAACCATGCCATAGTATCATAGTGAGTTTTTTGCATTACTGTTATTTACTGTTTTTATAAAAATGTCATTGCTGGAATATATGCGCCCTTTTAAATGCGGCCTTTTGAATTTAATAGAATGCCATATACTGTACTGGCTACAAAAGCAGCTTTAGATGTATAAACAAAATAGCATTTAGAAACAATCAATACTACAGGTAAGCCATGATCCTGATGATTAATAACATTATGCGCTCAGAAAAATAATAACAAGTATTTATTTATCAGGATATAACTGGGAAAAGGAAAAATTGGGAAGGAGAAATGAGGAATAAATGTAGCAATAATGAAAAGCCCGATCATACCGGTCTCATCCTTTTAATATAAAACTGGAGCTTCATCAAAAGCTAATAAAACCCGAGGTCAGGTACACAAAAAAAAACTCCACTACATACTCGTATAAAAAGAAACTGCCTCCGAAAGTTGGAGGCAGTTTCAGTAATATGTAATAACGATTTCAAAATCATTATTGTAATCTATCGGAAATCATGCAACATTTTCATAGAAAATGAACTGACAAAAAAGAATTATCTGTCTTTAACTGTTTCCACTCCGTCTTTGTCTTTTATTTTCACATCATCGTCCTTATACTTACTCTTGGTTCCACTTGCATTTTCTTTATATTTCACCTTCCCGGTATGCGTAGCATCCATATCAGGAACAGGAGCAGAATTTATTTTCAAAGTATCTACTCGCACGTCCCCACTTGGATCGTGAATTACATAATTGTTTACCACCGTTCCGGTTAGGCCATATATAGTATCATGTGTAGCAGGTTCTACAAATAGATCTACTGGCTCATTG
>CAIRZD010000054.1 GCA_903882965.1 uncultured Bacteroidota bacterium | reverse complement strand
CAAATAGACATAAATAAAAAAAGGTCCATCCAAAGTACATAGTAACCTCGGATGGACCTTCTATTTTCTCCTTGCCGGGGATAATCATTAGTTCCGTGAAGGACTGCCTAGATTCCAAATTGAAACTGTTTGATCTACACCAGGATCGTATTTATCAGTAATTACAAAAGGTCCATGCGGCCAAGCCCAATCTGAAGTCCAGTATATGCCAGTCTGTAAACTCATAACCCTAGCTACTTCGTTAACCTTAGCTTCAGTTAAACCATAATACGTGTAAACCCTCATAACAACAAACCGCCTTGGGATTTAAGAAACCTCATTTGAGTCGCCATTCTTGGGTCAAATCTGTCTGTTAAATACATCCTACCATCCTCATCAAGCAATGTAGTAAAATATATCCCATTTAACTTACTTGTCCACAGTGAAAACCGGTCTGCCATTTCCTGTGTTACTTCTCTATTGAAATAAGTTCTCATTTTAAAACCTCTATATCTTCTGGTTTATAATCGCCTTTAACCACAATAAACGTTTGACCGATTCTTATTGCCGTATACTTTTCTCCTAACCCTATAGTGAATAACCTTGCAGCATCAACAGCTAAACTACAAGTAGTAACTGAGTCATTACATATATATATATATTTTTCCATCATAACACCCTCTCTAAATTTGCGATTTCTCTATCTAACTCTTCCAAAGACATATTGTTAATCTGTGCAAGATACGTGTTACCAGTGTTAACTAATGTAGAGCTGGCCTTTGCGTGGCGTTCAGCTAGTCCGTTTGTAATTGCGATCCTATCAACAGCATCAACACACGCTTTTAAATCAGCACCGCTCTCTGACACACTAGCAAGTAGTTTAGCCTGACTAATTGCTATGCCGGTAAAGTCTTGAATGTCTTTTAACAGGCTTAGCTTATAAGAAACAGACTCATCAACTACTGTTAACTCGCTTGGTAACAAATCTGGTAACTTCTGTAACTCGCTGTTAACTTTTTTGGTAACTTCTTTATGTTGTTCAATAATAGGCTTTAGTTGCTCATTACCCCTTGCTAGAATCTTTACCTTTTCTTCAATGACTGGCTTTAAATCTTTAGGTATACCACCTACTATCCTATTAACCATTACATGGCTTAAGCCGTATTTATCGCCTAACTGACGGGTTGTAAAATCACCTGTACGCCAATTCAGAATTAATGCTTCTTTATCGTATTGCTTAGCCACTTTTACCACCATTCAATGTTGATGCTTTGCTTCTCTGAAACTCGTACATAGGATGATCTTGATTATTGCACCCCATACTTACCGCCCAATCAGTAAACGAATTATTCAATCTTACTAATCCGCATTTTTGGCAGTGAACCTTATAAACACCAGGAACCCAAGGACCGTGCGGTTCAAACTCGTATTTTTCATTACTCGTCTTCATTACGCAATTCACCACGGATTGAACTATAAGACTCTTGAACACAGATTCTTTCTTTTAGCCTTTCGATAGATAAATTTAACTCGAAAGCCTCTTTTTTATCGTTTTGTGTTAATTCCTCATCGGCTTGCAGCTTTAAAATAGTATCACGGTATTTTTCCAACTGCGATAATCGGCGTTTTAACATTCCCGTACTAATCATTGTTTTATAACCCATAATAACCACGCTCTTTTCTGCTTTGGTAAGTCTTGTGATTTTTAAAAACCGAAACCCAAGGGTGCTTCCATCTTGCAACCAAATT
>CAIRZD010000053.1 GCA_903882965.1 uncultured Bacteroidota bacterium | reverse complement strand
TGGCTAAATTATAAACTCATTATCTTATTTCAAAATTTCAGTAACCTGTCCGGCACCTACTGTACGGCCACCTTCACGGATCGCAAATTTCAGACCTTTTTCCATAGCTATCGGAGCTATAAGTTTTACAGTCAGGTTCACGTTATCGCCTGGCATTACCATTTCTACGCCTGCTGGCAATTCACACTCACCTGTTACGTCTGTAGTACGGAAGTAGAACTGTGGACGATACTTGTTGAAGAACGGAGTATGACGTCCACCTTCTTCTTTGCTCAACACATAAACTTCACCCTTGAAATCTGTGTGCGGAGTAATGCTCTTAGGAGCACAAATAACCATACCACGTTTGATATCTTTCTTTTCAATACCACGAAGCAGGATACCTGCGTTGTCACCAGCCTGGCCCTGATCAAGAAGTTTCTTGAACATTTCCACACCTGTACAAGTAGAGTTTTGAGCCGTTTCATTGAAACCTACGATCTCAACGTTCTCACCTACTCTAACAATACCACGCTCAATACGACCGGTAGCAACTGTACCACGACCAGTGATCGTGAACACATCTTCTACAGACATAAGGAATGGTTTATCAATAGCGCGCTCAGGAGTTGGGATATAGCTATCCACAGCTGCCATAAGATCATCTATTGCTTTAACCCATTTTGCATCGCCTGCAAGTGCGCCTGTGGCTGAACCCTGGATAATAGGGGTATTGTCGCCATCATATTCATACTTACTAAGCAACTCGCGGATTTCCATTTCAACCAGTTCAAGTATCTCAGCATCATCAACAAGGTCTACCTTGTTCATGAATACAACGATACGTGGAACGCCTACCTGGCGTGCAAGCAGAATGTGCTCCTTAGTTTGTGGCATAGGGCCATCTGTAGCCGCTACCACAAGTATAGCACCATCCATCTGTGCAGCACCGGTGATCATGTTCTTCACATAATCCGCGTGACCTGGACAGTCAACGTGTGCATAGTGGCGGTTAGTTGTTGCATATTCAACGTGCGCTGTGTTGATGGTGATACCACGCTCTTTTTCTTCAGGTGCTGCATCAATTTCATCATATCCTTTCTTTTCTGCTAGACCTCTTCCAGACAGAATAGTAGTGATTGCCGCTGTTAATGTGGTCTTACCATGGTCAACGTGGCCTATGGTACCAATGTTTACGTGGGGTTTTTCCCGCTTAAAGGTTTCTTTTGCCATTTTTATTTTTTTAAAAAATTAGTATCTTTTTTATCTAAAAAGTGTGCAAATATAATCTAATTTTCGTCTCCAAATAAATTTATTTTTCAGAAAACAAAATATTATTTTCTATTTCCCACTTCTTATGTGTAGAAATCAGTAAAATTATAGGTAAATAACAGTATTACAGTAATGTATAAATATAAAACATAAACATGCAAATCATACTGAATGTTATGCTTTTCTTTGAAAGGGTAAACAATATAGAAAAGTAGAAAATTCTTAGAGCTGTTGAGCAGGATTGAACTGCCGACCTCTTCCTTACCAAGGAAGTGCTCTACCGCTGAGCTACAACAGCTTTTAATTTTATCATTGCCTGCCCGATACACTTGGCCTGCGCTACAGCTGGGCTATAACAGCTTTTAAAGGTGAGCGGGAGACGAGGCTCGAACCCGCAACCTACAGCTTGGAAGGCTGTCGCTCTACCAACTGAGCTACTCCCGCTTAATAATTTTTGAAAAAATGGTGGGCGCAGAAGGATTCGAACCTCCGAAGTCGAAAGACGGCAGATTTACAGTCTGCTCACGTTGGCCGCTTGTGGAATGCGCCCTTTACATTTAAGATTTAATAACTATCTCTATAGCTATCAATCTCTTTTTTTCAAGAAATATCCAGAGCCACTTGCCGGAATCGAACCAGCGACCTACTGATTACAAATCAGTTGCTCTACCATCTGAGCTAAAGTGGCTTTTTGTATAAGAACTACATCCCTTTTTATAATTGGGATTGCAAAAGTAGATAACTAATTTGGTTTTACAAATTATTTTCCTGATTTCTCTATTATAATCTACTGATTTTTTATTTAAAAATGGCTGCTCCCAAAATGAACTGCTTAATTGTAAAACAATGCAATAAATAAAGCATGCATTTATTTCTACCAAAAACTACTTTTAATTAAAGAATTAGGCAATTATCGATCTCAGGTTATACTTATTGAGGCTTCATTACAAGGCTAAGCGTATCATTTTGCCAGTTTACATTATAATTCAGGCGCCTTACACACAATTTTGCTATTGTTATAGAAGTACCGGGAATAATCACCCCACTTGCATTTTGAGTTAGCTTAAAATGGTCAAATATCATATGAAACGCTGATAACGAATCTATGGTGAAATTACTGGTGTTAATGCTGTCTATGGAGCATATTATATCATTATAATTTTTATCGCCACATAAATTATAGATCATAAACGTTGTTGGCGTGGCAGATGCGTACAGCAACACTGAATACAATGAATCTGTACCTATTGTCTTAGCAGAATCACTGCCTATTACAGTTTGTACCACACTCCAGTTACCTAGAAATTTGCTGGCAGAAACCGTTGCGCAATTAGTACCTTCAAATCCCGACGGGCACACACAATGAGACGTAAGTTGTTTGGTGCCATTAGTGATAACAGTATCAGTAAGGCAATACCCGCTATTTTCACATACAACACCCTCACACGTAGGTCCATTTCCTGCCTTGGTGCAAGACGAAACATACACTACCGACAAAAAACATAACAATGCAACTATGGCTGCAATGGTTACACTGCTTTTCTTGTTTACCATGACATAAATTTAGTTAATTTTTCCAATTTTTTATGACTTACATCCGAATAGAATTGATTTCTCGCGGCTTGTGATTAAGTATTTTCGCTTTTATTACCTGTTATCAGTATCAATTTTAAACTTCTGATTAAATATCTCAATTATTACAATTGCTTCAGTTCAGTTACCAGCGATTGTAATGCTTTTTTAGCATCGCCAAAAAGCATCGAAGTTTTAGGCCTGAAAAACAACTCATTTTCTATACCTGCATAACCCGGCTTCATGCTACGTTTATTTACGATCACATGATCCGCCTTTTCCACTTCTAATATTGGCATCCCATATATCGGGCTCGATGGGTCTTCCTTGGCTGCAGGGTTTACCACATCATTGGCGCCCAGTATTAGTACCACATTGGTTGTGCTCATCTGCTCGTTTGCTTCTTCCATTTCCAGCAGTTTTTCATACGGTACGTCCGCTTCGGCCAGCAATACATTCATATGCCCCGGCATACGGCCGGCGACAGGGTGAATACCATACGTAACCTGCACCCCTTTTTCTTCCAGTACTTTTTCCAGTTCATGGCATACATGCTGCGCCTGTGCTACCGCAAGGCCATAACCCGGTATGATAACCACCTTTTGTGCATAAGCCATAAGCACAGCTGAATCATTGAGCGATATCTCTTTAAAATTACCCTGTTCTTTTGCTGGTCCACCGGCACCCGCTTTCTGGCCACCAAACGATCCGATAAGTACATTCTTCAGTGAGCGGTTCATTGCTTTGCACATCAGTATAGTAAGTATGGTACCTGCAGAGCCTACGAGTATACCGCCCGTAAGCATTACGGGGTTGTTATACAGGAAGCCGCCAAATGCCGCGGCCACACCTGTAAAAGAGTTTAGCAGCGATATTACTACCGGCATATCAGCGCCGCCAATTGGCATTACAAATAATACACCATACAATGCCGCAAGTGCCAGTATGCCATAGAATAAACCCGGCATGGCTGGGAAAAAGCCACCAACTACCAGCACAACAAGTGTTATCAATCCCGCAAAAATGATAAAGTTGATCGCTTGCCCTCCTGGTATGGTTTTGTCTTTAATACGGCCATTTAATTTACCCCATGCTATCACACTACCTGCAAAAGAAACAGTACCTATTAGCATACCCAGTGCTATTACAAGCATAGTGCCGGTTTCTTTTACTTCCGGCTTATTATATTCTACCAGCGATATCAACATGGCGCAGGCACCACCCATACCGTTAAATAGGCTCACCATTTCTGGCATGGCGGTCATCTGCACTTTCTTTGCCGCCATAGTGCCCACAACTGTGCCTATTGCAAGTGCCGCGAATATCCATATATAATTATGTAACCGTTGCCCGCCATGTTCGTAAAGGAATATTGTGGCAAATATTGCTATGATCATACCTGCTGCTGCAATAAGGTTTCCCTTCCGTGCTGTATCAGGATGCGACAGCATTTTCAAACCCATGATAAATGTAACCGAACCTATTAGATAACTTAGTTGAAGTAATGCGCTTTCCATTTTTTATTTTTTTATTTTGCTTCGCCCGCCATAGCTTAAGCGAAGGCAGGGAATTTTACTTTATTTCTTTTTCTTTTTACTAAACATTTCCAGCATGCGGTCAGTAACTACAAAACCACCTACCACATTAAGAGTACCTAGTATTACGGCTAGAAATCCGAGCGTAAGAGCCAGGTAATCATTGTCTGGCGCCTGGCCCATAACAATTATGGCACCGATGATCACCACACCATGAATGGCATTGGCACCACTCATCAGCGGTGTATGCAATACAGATGGTACACGCGATATTACCTCAATACCCAGGAAAATAGAAAGGATCACGATCGTTATCAAACGATATGTTGCCGGATCGGTAAATAAACTGATAATGGTATCCATATTACGTCAATAATTAAAAATTAAAACTTGTTTTTGGAATTTGAATTTTCATCTTTGGAATTTGCTTTATGCCGGTACCCCGGTTAATGCAAGCACACGCTCATTAACTATTTTGCCTTCAGAGGTAATGCAGGTGCCCTTCACTATATCATCCGCATAATTCAGATTCAGCCCACCATCTTTATCTATGATGAGCTTGGCAAAATTGAGTACGTTCTTGCTGTATAGCTTGCTGGCATCAGCAGGTGTGGTCGCTGCAAGCGCAGAGTTACCTATAATGGAGACCCCGTTGTGCATTACCGTCTTGTCATTTTCAGTAAGGTCTGTATTGCCGCCGGTCACTGATGCTATATCCACGATCAGTGAGCCGGCACGCATATCTTCTATCATTGCCTTTGTGATCAGTATCGGCGCTTTCTTTCCCGGTATTTGCGCAGTGGTAATAATAATGTCCGATTTCTTTGCATGCTCGTGTATCTTCTCTCTTTGCCTGCGCTGGAAATCTTCACTTTGCTCTACCGCATAACCACCGGCTTTCGATGCATCTGCAGCACCTTCCACCTCCACAAATTTTGCACCAAGGCTCATTACTTCTTCCTTCACTGCAGGGCGGGTATCAAATACTTCTACTACAGCGCCAAGCCGTTTTGCAGTAGCTATTGCCTGCAATCCGGCCACGCCGGCACCCAATATCAGCACCTTTGCAGGTGGTATGCTCCCTGCTGCTGTCATGAACATCGGGAAGTACCTGCTGTATTGTGTAG
>CAIRZD010000052.1 GCA_903882965.1 uncultured Bacteroidota bacterium | reverse complement strand
CGTCGACCTTTCTAATCTTGATTCCGCTGCCTCTTGTTGTCATATAGCACTGAATATTTTCCTGCAAGAAAAAAACTTCTCAGGCGCAGCGCTCGCAAATGAGGATCTCGGTCAGATTTTTTATTCTAAAAGCGATGAAAAACAAGGCCCGTTATTAGATTCCTCTTTATATTTTTTCCAACAGGCGTATAACATATTTTGCACAATGAAAGATACGCAGGATATGGCATTTGAAAAAGTAACGATAAGCGATGTACTCATTAAGAAAAAACAATACCCGCTTGCCGAAAAATATCTCCTCGGGATACTCCCTATATTTAGATCTGAACATTCTCTCAATAGCACTTATTCTACCCTCATATTACTAAGTACACTTTACCAAGACACACACAATTACAATAAAGCCTATGATTATTTAAAACAGGCAAATGCATATAGTGACACATTGAATCAGCAAAATAAAGATGCAGCTATCGCTGATGTTCTTGCAAAGTATGAAACCGACAAAAAAGACCGCACTATTGCATTACTTAACACGCAAAATGCACTCTTAAATACCAAGAAGCAACTTGCCGAGCACAACCTCTATAAAACACGCATAATTGAGATATTCTCTTTTATACTTATCATACTGTCGGTTGCATTTGCGCTCGTGCTGTTGAACAGGTATCGGATAAAACAAAAACTACTTGAATTACAATTACGGAATCACATCTCAAATGACCTTCACGATGATGTCGGCAGTTCTTTAAGCAGCATACTCCTCTTAAGTAATATCGCAGCCGGATCAGAAAAACATATGCCCGAACTCATAACAAAAATAAGCGAAAACGCCCGCGAAGCAATAGAACGTATCAGCGATATTATATGGGCTACCAACCCCAAGTACGATGATGGAGAAAATTTGCGCTCAAAGATCATCAATTACATCGCTCCGCTTTGCCAGATCCATAATATTGCCTTCACTCTCAACATTGCAGAAATAATAAAAAATATAAAATTTCCAATGGAAACGAGAAAAAATATTTTTCTTATAATAAAAGAAGCATTGAATAATACATTTAAACACGCCGGGGCCTCTGAGATATCATTAAATTTATTCCTTAAAGATAAAAAACTCGTTATTGAAATAACCGACAACGGCAAGGGGTTCAACAGCAATAATGCATACGACGGCAATGGGCTCAAAAATATGCGGGCCAGGGCCGTAGCATTAGGTGGCGAAGTATTATTCGACACTATACCCGGTAACGGCACCAGAATATTTGTCACCTTACCATTATCTAATATCCCTTCTTTAACAGGCAATAAGCAACCATGATCATATTATGACAACAAACGAAAAACTTCTCGTAGCCATCTTCGAAGACAATGCACACCTAAGGGATTCACTTACTTTTTTGGTCAATTCATCTGATCTGTTCAAGTGTTCCGGTGCATACGCCGATGCAGCCAACATATTAAAGTACATTGAGAAAAACACACCCGATCTCGTCATCATGGACATACAGATGCCCGGCATAAATGGCATCGAGGCCACACGCCTCATCAAGCAACACTTTCCCCAGATACGCATAATGATATTCACCGTATTCGATGACGACGATAAGATATTTCAATCCTTATGCGCCGGTGGGTCCGGTTATTTGCTCAAATCGTCTACACCGCAACAAATATTACAAGGCCTCAAAGACGTTTACAACAGCGGCGCATCCTTATCTCCCGCAGTTGCCGAGAGAATGGTACACTTTTTTCAAAACAATATTTCATTTGACACCCCTGATTATAGCCTTACCGCAAAAGAAAAAGAACTATTGCACCACATGGTAGAAGGCAAGAGTTATAAGATGATCAGCGATGCAATGAAAATATCATTGGAAACAGTAAAATATCACATCAAAAACATCTACAAAAAACTCCACGTCAATAGCAGCTCAGAAGCAGTGGTCAAAGCCATACGCCAAAACATCGTCTGATATCCTTCTTCCTGACGCAAGGAAGGATCTTCACACAGTTACTTACATTATTCATGCACTTAACTATAGTACTGCTATTAAACTTCATTGTCTCTCACTTGTACATTGTCAATTACCGTTCCTGCAAAAATCAAGGTATGTCATCCTAAGCCCCGCCGAAGGATGACTGCCGATAATTGTATTGAAGTTTAATCAAGACAAACTCTCCTCTTTTTTTTCAAAGAGGGGTGGCCGATAGGCCGGGGTAATGTTTGATTAGCCATCTTCTTCCTGATCTTCCGCAGGGCATCAGGAACGCCAAATATAATCCGTTCTCAGCCTGTCCTGAGCCTGCCGAAGGAACATTGAAAGCATTATAGCTAAATTCCCTGGTAAATCCCTGCTGTCTCCCCCATTGGCGCAAGTATTTCCACTTATACCTAAAATATTGCAAGCCTTTTCGGCTTGCGAATAGTACCGCAACGACTGCTAGTGTTTTTTCATCATTTCCTCAGTTTCTTTGTGTTTGTCCGTTATCTCTTTTTTATGGCCTGCAACATAGTCCCTTAATTTTATCAGGCCCTCCAGAATCTTCTGTGCGTCCTTTGGGTCTTTCGTTTTCGGGAAAAATTCAAATTCATGTGCTTTGTTCCAGGCAAGTACGGCATCCAGTACCTGCAGGTATTCATTCACATGTCCCCCGAGGTAGAAGTTGATCTCCTGGCCCACCGTGCTGTTGAGTGAGGCAAGTACAGCCGGGTCGCCGTCGCTGGGCAGATCGGGGTTGGCTACGCAGTAGTACCTGTATCGCAACTGGCCCAGGTAGATCAAAAAGCCTGCGCCATATTTATCGCCTTTGGCATAAAAGGATGCCGCTGAAGAATAGAACCCGGTTGGCTGGCCTTTTTCGCAGGCTGCGGCGGTGTCATAGACCTGCTTGCCCAGCAGCTTGCCTTGGCTAAAGGATACAACTGGAAGACATGCCAGCAAGAAGAAGGTAAGCAATATGTTTCGTTTCATATATCCGGCATTTAAAGATGCATGGACTAAAAATAAGTATAATTTTTTACCCGATTACAATCTGTACCCGGAGATCTATACCCAACCATTCTCCGCTTTTCGTGCGCCCTGCAGCAATCAGGTATTAGCTACTAATTTCTTCAGTTGCCCACATCACGAAAACCCTTTAATCAGGTGAACCTGCCTTCCGGAAGGCAGGTCTAGGTTCAGACAAAATACCAACATCACTTCAACACCATTTTTTTATTTTTCTCACTCGGACCTCACCTCTCTGGTCCAATGATCCCTTTGGACCAGAAAATGCAGCAAGCGCCCCGCCTGTAAAACCACTACAATTAAAGTAAAAGTGTCCCACACCTTTTTTCAACCGCCATAGCTCTGTCGAAGGAATTAGGGTGTGGGCCACTTTACTATTATATACTTGGCTACAGTACTGCCATTTGGCATCTGCCACGCTCGCTTTTACGTTCAGCACACCACTCTGCACACCTTTGTGAGGAACGAAGCAATCTCAAGACCAAGTATTTACTCAGAAAAAATTATAGCTGATTTTTGTTTTGGAATTTTCTATTCTTTCACGCAGTCGGTTTATTCTTTTATAAACTTTGCCGTTTTTTGAACATTGTCTTTCCTGTATACTATATAATACAAAGCAGGCGGTAGGCTACTTACATCAATTATATCCCCTGTGTTGTTTTTGGTTACTGGCAGGTTTATTTTTTGCCCCAGTGAATTATATATAGCTATATACTCATCGCCTGTACTATTGCTATTGACGATATACAATTCATTAAAGGCAGGATTGGGATAAATACTTATTGAATTGTTTATTGAAATATTTTTCACCGCGGTTTGTGATGGTGGATTATAGTAATTAGCCCATGCGGTATCAGCAACGGTTTTAATATTGTCAAAACTTGCTCCGGGACAGCCGTTAAGTGTATCTGGGTTGGTCGTTACTAATGCAATTACTATATGCCGGCTGTTGCCGGAATTTAAAGAGAAGTCATTACTGGCAAGAATAAAACGCCTGTCCCCGGGATTATTATTCAATACACATTCAGAACATTGTCCGGCATCAGAAGGATCACCTGTAAAACAATAAAATTGATTGGTATCATGATCCCTGCAATGGTTAGTAGCAGGCATATAATTTGCAATTGAAGTCCCATTCCATGATTTCCCGCGTAAGCTATAATTGTCTTGCGTATCAAGGGCAGCGCCACCAATTATGGAAGCATCATTACTATAATACACGAAACTACCCGCAGGTACATACGTTGTTCCACTATCTCCCGGCAATACAATCATGGTCATACCCACCATAGGTACATGTGTACCGTAAGAGTTTACTGGAGATCCACCACCTCCACCATCGTTATTATTGCCATTGTATTGTATTCCCATTCTATGAGAAGAATCAAAACCAATATAATCATCATAATACCATCCAAGGTCTATATCATCCCATAGGCCTATCCTCGTATTGTTGTATGTGTTTGGAGACCGGTTAATTATGTTATAGTCAAAATAAATAACATTATCGATCAATGTCCCTCTGTTGTATGCATATGCCATTGCATGAATTTCCACACCGAATGGTTTTCCTTTGCTGGATGTATGCGAAGGCCCGTTATCACTGAATACCCACCAAAGTGCCTGGTCGCCTTTTATATCGGGATATTCACCAAGCAATGGTTCATATATCCCATTACCGTTAAGATCAACAAAGGGTGCCATGCCATTAGCAATAGTAAGTGGCACTCCCCCATTACCTGCTGCATTGATATTTCCTTTTCCCGGCCATGTCAAAATTGACTGCGGGGTATTTATAGTTGTATGCGTAGTTAACCCCAGGAAAGTTTGTATATCACTATTGTTTACCTTCCATATATTAGCCCAGTTTTGTGAGTTGGCATAAGTAAGCGTATCGCTTGTAAGTGGTCCAGGCCAGTAGTCATTCCCTGTTTGCCTGTAGGTTTGTGCTGCCACATGCAATTGCCCGCTGTTATCATAACCTGACATCCATAAAGCGCATGCAAAATTGATGTGTTTACCGGAACCTTGGGGAAACTCACATGCAGCCACCCCTAATTCGGGATTCCAGAACATGTCGCCATGTACTAATACCCTCGCATTAATCCTGTTAATGTTTACTGAATCAGCAGTATTAAAAGGTGCTTGTGCAAATGCGCCGGCAGGAATAAAAAAGTATACGAAAGCAAAGAACAGGTATCGGTTCATAAGGAATAAAATGAAGGTTATATATATAGACGTAAATTATTGCCTGAATCTTGGGTGCAGAAAAAAATCACCCACACCGGTATCTTATTCTTTCGAAAATATTGCCGTTTTTTGAACATTGTCTTTTCTGTATACTATATAATACAAAGCAGGCGGCAGGCTACTTACATCAATTATATCTTCAATGCCGTTTTTTGTTATGGGCAGATTTATTTTTTGACCCAGTGAATTATAGATAGCTATATACTCATCGCCTGTACTATTGTTATTGACGATATACAATTCATTAAAGGCAGGGTTGGGATAAATACTTATTAGTTCACCTTCAATATCAGTAATACCAGTTAAAACTTCATTCGTTGCAAT
>CAIRZD010000051.1 GCA_903882965.1 uncultured Bacteroidota bacterium | reverse complement strand
TACTTTGTTTCTTATTACGACTATTACCAGCCGGAGGCATACATGCCGGTATCAAATACCTACATAGAAAAAGACCTATCCATTAATGAAGAGCTGGAAAAACTACGCCTGCGTGCCACATCAAGCCTGCTCAGTGGCAGAAGCGATATTATTGTTGTGGCCTCCGTATCCTGCATCTATGGTATCGGTAACCCGGCTGAATATGCCAACAGTATCATCCGTTTCAAAAAGGGCGATAGCATAGGGCGCAATCATTTTCTGCACCAGCTCGTCAATTCATTATACAACCGCAGCATGGGCGATTTTACCCGTGGCTCTTTCCGTGTCAACGGCGATACGGTGGATGTCAACCTCCCTTATGTAGATTACGGGTACCGCATTACTTTTTTCGGTGATGAGGTAGAAGAAATAGAAAGCTTCGAACCGGAGAATGGCAAGCGAATTGCGCTAATGGAAAATGCGGCCATATTCCCGGCCAACCTCTATATCGCCCCGCGCGACCAAATGCAGCAGATACTCTATGAGATACAGGATGAAATGAATGCGCAGGTAGAATATTTCAAAAGGATCGGCAAGCACATAGAGGCCCAGCGCATCAAAGAGCGCGTGAGTTACGATGTCGAGATGATTCAGGAATTAGGATACTGTAGCGGTATCGAAAACTATTCACGTTTTCTCGATCGCCGCAAACCCGGCGCCCGTCCGTTCTGCCTGCTCGATTATTTTCCCGATGATTTTTTGCTGGTGATAGATGAGAGCCATGTCACTATTCCGCAGATCAGCGGCATGTATGGTGGCGACCGCTCCCGCAAGCTCACCTTAGTTGATTTTGGTTTCCGCCTCCCATCAGCATTAGATAACCGCCCGCTCAATTTTTATGAGTTTGAATCACTCATATCTCAGGTATTATTCATCAGCGCCACACCCGGCAAGTATGAGTTGGAGCATACCGGCGGTGTTGTGGTAGAGCAGATCGTTCGCCCCACGGGTCTTTTGGAGCCGCCCATAGAAATACGTCCAAGTATAAACCAGATAGACGACCTGCTTGATGAAATTGATCTGCGGGTTAAACGTGGCGACCGTGTGCTCGTAACCACACTCACCAAACGTATGGCCGAAGAACTTGACAAATACCTCAAGCGCATTAATGTAAATTCAAAATACATACACTCTGAAGTTGATACCCTCGAACGGGTAGAAATATTGCGGGATTTGCGTCTTGGTGTCATTGATGTACTCGTAGGCGTAAATCTGTTGCGCGAAGGGCTCGATCTTCCGGAAGTTTCACTCATGGCAATACTCGATGCCGATAAAGAAGGCTTTTTGCGCGATGAGCGCTCCCTCACCCAGATGGCTGGCCGCGCAGCACGTAATGTAGATGGACTGGTAATATTTTATGCCGATAAAATTACCGACAGCATGCGCCGCACAATAGACGAGACCGACCGCCGCAGGGAAAAACAGATCAAGTACAACCTCGATCATAATATCACCCCAACAACCATCAAAAAATCGGTGCAGGAAATTATGCTGCAAGGCTCCGTGCTTGATATAAAAGGCTATGACGAAAATAACAAATACGCTATAAAAGAAGAGATCCTCCCAATGGCTGCTGAGGAAGACACCGCATACCGTTCAGCAGCCCAGCTCGACAAGATCATAACCCGCACCAAAAAAGCCATGGAAAAAGCTGCCAAAGAACTCGACTTCATGGAAGCCGCCCGCCTCCGCGATGAACTGCTCCGTTTTCAAAAAGAGAAAGAAGGGTTGAAATAAGATACTTAGGCCTATACTTGATAATCTTTATCCGCCCACGGCATCTCTTCGTTTTCCTGGAGATCCAAATAAGTGTATACACTTCCAAAGAACTATTCTCCGCATACCCTAAATTTATACTCAATTAGCGGCATTGGTTCTTATAGCCCCTTTGCTGCATTTGCATTTTTTACGCCAAAGTTTTGCAGGAATAAAAAATAGTACAAAAGCTCTTTGAAAATAACTGGGATCGACACTCATTCTATCTCCAGCGCTCATTTGAACTCACCGCTCCCCAGCCTGCCCTGAGCATGCTGAAGGGGAGGGTCTGGGAGAGATTTATACATTTGCACAATTACAATTAATAAAATAAACATTTTAATATCCAGATAATATCGACACCAGTTTTCCTCACAAACAATTATATGAAGAAAAATGTTTATCATAAACGATAGAACTTACATTAGTAAAAAAAATACAAGAGGGGCATGCAATTCGACTATCTGGGAGGTGAGATAAAATGAGATAAAACTGTGATATTATTGGTACATTTTAAAAACCGTCATAAATAGATTTATTTTTTAATTTTAGACTTTCCACTTTTTGACTTTCTACCTTTTAATGTCGAACTTCGCAGCCTTTATAAAATTACACAAGTATAAATGAGTTCAATAGTAGAAAAGTTAGAGGCTATAAGAGCAAGATTTGATGACCTTGGGGTAGCCCTCACCAATCCTGCTATAGTTAATGACAATAAGCGGTTTTCCCAGATCAGTAAGGAATACCGCAAATTGGAGAAAATTGTAGACGTTTATAAGGTTTATCGCACCTGTATTGATAGCCTTGAATTTGCAAAAGAAGTCCTCGAAACAGAAAGTGACGATGACCTCCGCACAATGGCCAAAGAAGACCTGGAAAAGCTGCAAGTGCAGCAGGAGCAACTTGAAACAGACATACGTAACCTCCTTATCCCCAAAGACCCGCAAGACGAAAAGAATGCTATTATTGAAATGCGGGCAGGTACAGGAGGCGATGAAGCCAGCATATTTGCCGGCGACCTTTTGAGAATGTATACTCGTTATTGTGAGCGTAAGGGATGGAAGGTGTCACTCGTATCTGAAACCGCCGGAACAGTAGGCGGTTACAAAGAAATACAAATAGAGGTAGTAGGCGAAGATGTATATGGTACCCTCAAGTTCGAAAGCGGCGTACACCGCGTGCAACGGGTGCCTGATACCGAGGCCAGTGGCCGCGTTCATACATCTGCAGCCACAGTGGCTGTTATGCCGGAAGCTGAAGAAATAGATTTTGAACTGAAAGAAAGTGATCTGAAAATGGAAACGGCCCGTAGCGGCGGTGCCGGTGGCCAGAACGTAAACAAAGTGGAAACAAAAGTAATACTCACCCACATACCTACAGGCACAGTGATCACTTGCCAGACAGAGCGTTCACAGTTGGGCAACCGTGATAAAGCAACAGCTATGATGCGCACCAGGCTTTATGAAGAGCAGGTACGCAAGCAGGAAGACGAGATAAGCCGCAGGCGTAAAAGCCTGGTGAGTACCGGAGACCGGTCTGCAAAGATCAGGACCTACAACTATCCACAAGGCCGCGTTACAGATCATCGTATAAATATGACCATTTACGCACTGGACGATTTTATGAATGGTAATATACAGGAAATGCTTGATGCACTACAGTTTGCTGAAAATGCAGAAAAAATGCAGGCTGGCGAAACTGTGATTTAATTAAATAATCATTTTACTGTTTTTTACAGTATTTTTAATATGTTTAACTACAAAAAAAAATATAAAGATGAATAGCCCTTTTTTAAACCAATCAGCTATTGCTAATAACATTTATAAGCACCGTAGGGCTATAATGATTATTTCCATAATTGCAGCCATTGCAGGTGCTGTATTTTATTGGGTCGGGCTCAGGAAATATGAAGCCACTGCAGAATTCATTATAAGAAACCCGCTCTATGGCGATCGCAATAATCTTTACAGCAGTAACGACAGAACTTACGATTACTTTGGCAATGAAGAAGATATTGACAAAATTCTGCTACTCTCCACTTCTGATATCGTTCAGGGACAGGTAATCAGGAATATGAACCTATCTGAAGCATACAAGATAGATACAACAACCCGCAGAGGGGCGTTGGATCTGGAAAAGAAATTTAATAGTAACCTCCGCATGATACGCACGGAATTCAAAGGGATTTTATTAAACTATACAGATACAGACCCTGAGCGCGCAGCAGCAGTAGCAAATGAAACTGTAAGAATATTAGAAAAAGAATATGGCGGTTTCTATAAAGACATGAGGCAAAATGTATACCAGTCGATCATTGATAAGATACATGAAGAAGACAGTACTATCAATGCGCTCACAGATACGCTTACACGATGGCGCGATTTGTATGGCATTTATGATATCATTAGCCCATCCAGGTATAATCTTATGCTCGGTACTATGAAAACTACCTCCCGCCCAAATTATGGCGCAGGTGTTGAAAAGATCCAGAATATTGAATCCCTTAAAGATCAATTGGTCTCTGACAGGGCAAGGCAAACAACACTCGCGAACCAATACGCAACCGGGAACAAAACAGACCAATTGCCTTTATTGAAGATCGTAACTGTGGCTAAAAATCCTGTTAGGCCCAAAGGGCCAGGAGGCATCCTGATGGTAATTATTTGCGGATTTCTCGGTTTCTTTTTTAGTTCAGTTTATATGCTGATATATGATTCCCGCTTCTGGATATATGATAACAAGTAACATAAACAAGCGGTGAAAATAAAAGCGCTCAATAAACGCCTAGTTTAACTAATTAAAAAATAAAATGACAAACACATCTTTTGACCTAGTTGATATTATCAGGACATTACAGAAAAAAAGACGTTTTATCATAATTATGACATTAGTTGCCATAGTGCTTGGCTGTCTTTTTTTGGTAATAAGACATAAAAAATATAAAGGTGCCGCAACATTTTTTGTTAATAATCCTTTATATGGAGACCGCAGCACACTCTTCAGATCCGAGGAAATGCGCTATGTGGACTATTTTGGTGGCGATGATGAAGTAGATAAGATAATGGCATTAGCAAATTCAGATACGGTCCGCGATCGCATTATTAGGAATTGTCAGTTTCAGGAAATATATAAAAATGACATCAACGACCCAAATGGCCATGCTGCTCTAATGAGCATTTTTAGTAAAAACTTCAATATCAAGCGCACTGAATATAAGGACGTACAGGTTAGCTATATTGACCGCGATCCTGTAATCGCGGCTAACGTAGCCAACATGTCAGTTAAAGTTCTGGAAGAAACCTACCGCCATTACTATACTGCAATGAAATTAAACATATACACTTCCATAAACGATAAAGTTATACAGCTCGATAGTGCTATAAATACCCTCACTGATTCTCTGGCAAACCTGCGTGATAAATTCGGAATATATTCCCTCATCAGCCCTGCCCGGCATGACATTATTAATGGCGATATGAAAGCAGGAGGTAAAGGATACGGTAAAGCCGTAGAGCAGATACAAAATATAGAGTCCATAAAAGACCAGTTGGTAATAGACAGGGCACACTATATCTCTAATCTCAATGAGTTTGACGCCACTACTAACAAATCGATGGAGTTTCTTAAAGTTATTACAAGAGCATTGCCTCCTACATCCCCAACGGGACCGGGAGTCGATTCTGTAATAATATTAGCCGCTTTCATTGGTCTGGCTTTCAGTAGTATATACGTTTTGCTCATTACATACTTCCATAAGCTTAACTCAGTAGTAAGATAAATGCTAACAGTAATCAGAAATAAATGGGTTGACATTGCAGCATTTTCAGTGCTCTTTGCCACCATTATAATATTTGCCTTTACCGGCAATTATTATGCGCTGGCTGCGCCATTTGTTTTTTTATGGCTTATGCTTATTGCCTTAAACTGGAAAGCCGCCTACTGGATATTCCTGTTCACTATTCCGGCCTCTATCCTAATAGTCTTCGCATCTGATACTATGTCTATCACTTTACCAGACCAACCATTGATGTGGACTTTCCTTTTACTGTTCATATTAATATGGGCGCGGAATCCAAAAATTTTTCCCGAATGGTATTTGCGCGACCCCCTTGTGCTTATCGTAACGCTACAGTTTTTGTGGACCATTCTTGCAGTGGTTTTTTCAAAGATGCTGTTCTTCTCATTAAAATTCCTCCTTGCAAAAACATGGTTGCTTGTATGTTTTTTTATACTGCCTGTATGGATATTCCGTGAGAAAAAAGATTTTGTAAGAGCTTTCCTGGTGCTACTCATACCAATGCTCATTACGATAATAGTCATATTGATACACCACGCAATACTCGGTTTCCGTTTTGATAAAGTGCAAAAGTCAATAA
The DNA here is from genome assembly GCA_903882965.1 of uncultured Bacteroidota bacterium. Lineage (GTDB taxonomy): Bacteria > Bacteroidota > Bacteroidia > Chitinophagales > Chitinophagaceae > Nemorincola. The sequence goes on along the minus strand of CAIRZD010000051.1, from coordinate 8,170 downwards.
CTGGTTTGTATTTTAACCATGTCGACTATTCTACCGTGATATCCATGTTTCTTCCATTGCTGTTAGTTGCCGTGCCGTTGACAAAAGGCAGAAACATTTTTATACGAGGCGCATTACTTGCCATCATACTCATATTTATTGCAGGCATTGGTTTTTCATATGCACGCGCTGCGGTAATCGGTGTAGTGTTTGCCATTGTTATTGGCCTCGCAATGCGCATGCGCCTTGTCAATTTTGTAATGCCTGCATTTTACGGGCTTATTATTTTAATGATGGGCTATATGATGCAAAACAATAAGTACATAGAATTCCGGCCTGATTTCAACCATACCTACATGCACAAAAATTTCGCTGATCATATCATCTCTACTTTTCGTGGCGAAGACATGTCTTCTATGGAACGTTTATACAGGTGGATAGCCGCCATTAGAATGAGTAAAGACCGCCCCTGGACAGGGTATGGCCCTAGGGCATTTTATTATTTCTATAAGCCTTATACGGTCACCTCTTTTCGAACGTGGGTAAGCCGAAATCCCGAACAGTCCACTACGCACAACTATTTTCTATACATGCTTGTAGAACAGGGCTGGCCGGCAATGATTCTTTATGCTATACTCATGGTAGTAATATTTGCAAAAGCACAAAAAATATACTGGCGTTTTAAAGACAGGTTTTACCGGCATGTAACCATTGGTCTGGCAATGACCATAGCAGTAGGCTTTATAAATAATTTTTTCTCAGAACTAATTGAGACGCACAAAGTTGCTGCACTTTTTTTCATCCCACTTGTGATGTTGGTTATCCTGGACAAAAAAAGTAAAGAAGAGCAAGCCCGGTTAGCTCAAAACGAAACAGTTGTAATGCCATAGAATTATATATCCACTTTTCATTTTAATATTATATACAATTCCAATAAATAACCATTTTTAATAAAACTTATTTAGTTAAAAACGATATCGACTAGTATTATTGTATAATTATTATAAAAAGATCATTTTCTCTGCAACAAACGATCTCAAGTTTTCATTTTTAAACCAAACAATAGTATTTTAGCAGAATTACTACAAAATAGTTGATGGAATACGAAATAAAACATTCAGGTAAATTTAAATACGTTGAAGAAGGGGAAGGACAACCATTGGTATTACTGCATGGTTTGTTTGGGGCCTTAAGTAATTTCAAAGATCTTGTCGATTACTTTAAAAATACGCATAAGGTTATTATTCCGCTTTTACCACTGTATGACCTGACATTAATAGAAACAAGCGTATCCGGACTTGCCCGATACGTTCAAAAATTCATTGAATTCAAAAAGCTGGAAAATATCCATCTTTTGGGCAACTCTCTTGGCGGCCATGTTGGATTGGTTTATACGCTTAAACACCAGGAATTAATCAGGAGTATTACGCTCACAGGTAGTTCAGGTTTATTTGAGAACGGTATGGGAGAAACATACCCGAAACGAGGGGATTATAACTATGTGCAAAAGAAAACCGAACTCACTTTTTATGACCCTAAAGTTGCTACAAAAGAATTGGTAGATGAAGTATTCAGTATCATAAACAACAGGCTCAAAGCATTAAAGATCATTGCACTGGCACGGTCAGCAATACGTCATAACCTGGGAGATGAGCTGAATGAAATAAAAATACCTACTTGCCTGATATGGGGTAAGAACGATACGATCACCCCCCCAATGGTTGCTGAAGAATTTCACAGACTATTACCTAATTCAGAACTTCATTGGATAGATAAATGCGCACATGCGCCAATGATGGAAGTCCCCGCAGAGTTTAATGCAATATTTTCAGCCTTCCTCAAAAAGTGCGAAGGGTAACTGTAATATTATTGCAAAGCTTAAATCGCGAATCGCTGCAAGACTAAAAATTTGGCTCGCATTTTGTAATACATGTCATACATTTGAAACACAATGAACATTGAGCAATTAATATCGCCCGCGGTGCCTACGCTGTTGCCCGAAGACAGCGGCAGCCATGCATTAGACCAGATGGAAAAAAGCGGATTCTCAGAGTTGCCTGTAATTTCTGAGGAGAATTATATTGCGCTGATCCAGGAAAATGACCTGCTGGACTGGGATACACCGGATGCATCACTTTCTACTGCTGGTTTTCTTAATTATAAACCAGCCATTGCTGCATCAAGCCACCCTTTCGAAGCACTCAGAATATTACACCAGTTAAACCTCGATATTTTACCGGTTATTGATCACGAGCAGAAATATATTGGCGCTGCCACCAAAAGCACACTACTAAAATACATCACCGAAAACAGTGGTATTGACAATCCGGGAGGCATCATTGTATTAGAGATCGCACCGCGAAATTATACCTTGTATGAGATCGCCCGCATATGCGAAAACGAGGATGTGATCATACTCAATATGCAGGTACACACCAATGAACTGGGCATGCTGGAAGTAACTATTAAATTAAACCGAACTGTTCTTGCTGCAGTTGTTTCATCTTTTGAAAGGCACAACTACCGAGTAAAAGAAGTATACGGCGAAGACAACAAAGATGACGATATAACCGGGAAATATAATTTGCTGATGAATTACATAAACATGTAAGCAGCATTATTATGCATCTATGGTTTTTGAATTTTTACTTTTTAATTTGAAGAATGATAGCGATAGATAATGTGCTGCTGAGTGATGAGATAGTGGAAGAGCAATTTGTTTGTGACCTCAACAAGTGCAAGGGTGGCTGCTGTGTAGATGGCGACTGTGGTGCACCGCTTACCGAAGACGAAACAAAAATAATAGCCCGCATTTACCCGAAAATAAAATCTACCCTCAATCCTGAATATATATCTGAAATAGAAAAGCAGGGAACCCATACTATAGACAACCAGTATGGTTATGTAACCCCTACTGTAAACGGTGGCATTTGCGTATATGGCATTACTGATGAGCTTGGCATTGTAAAATGTGGTATAGAAAAAGCATGGAAGGAAGGCAAAGTCAATTTTCGCAAACCAATTTCCTGCCATTTATTCCCTATTCGTATTATATCACATCCCGGCTATGAAGCAGTAAATTATGAGCCGCGCGAAACACTGTGCAAACCTGCTTGCAAGCTTGGCAAGTCGCTGAAAGTGCCCGTATATGTATTCTTAAAGGATGCCATCATCCGTAAATATGGGGAAGAATTTTACGGCACACTGGAAGCCGTAGCTGAGAAAATGAATAACGACAAGAAAAAATCCTAACGATCAAACCCACCCGTTATTATACAATAGTTTAGCTATTTGCACTGCATTTGTAGCAGCCCCTTTCCTCAGGTTATCAGATACGATCCAGCAGTTGAGCGTATTGGGTTGTGAGTGATCCCTTCTTATGCGACCAACAAATACCTCATCTTTTCCTTCGGCATCTATAGGCATGGGATAGCCATTCATCGACGGGTTATCCACCACTACAATGCCCGATTGATTAGAGAGCAGTTCTTTAATATCAGACTCATGAAAATCGTGCTCCAGCTCAATATTTACACTTTCGCTGTGACAGCCTATTACAGGCACTCTTACCGTTGTAGCGGTAACTCTTATGCTGTTATCCCCAATTATCTTGCAGGTCTCCTGCATCATCTTTATTTCTTCCTTTGTATAGCCATTATCCTGGAATACATCTATATGGGGAATTACATTCAGGTCTATTTGATGCGGATATACATTGTGCTCTTTACTACCCGCCCGCTGATCCATTAACTCTTTTACAGCTTTTTGCCCGGTGCCGCTTACAGACTGATACGTGCTAACCACAACCCTTTTTATACCATAACGTTTGTGGATAGGTGCCAGCACCATTATCATTTGTATCGTAGAGCAGTTAGGGTTTGCAATTATATAGTCATCTTTAGTTAGTATATGCCCATTCACTTCAGGCACTACGAGTTTTATATTTTCTTTCATTCGCCATGCCGACGAGTTGTCAATTACTTTGCAACCAACTGCTACAAATTTAGGTGCGAGTTCGAGAGAAAGCGAACCGCCTGCAGAGAACAGGGCAATGGCAGGCTTCATAGCAATAGCCGTATCGGCAGATACTACCGCATACTCCTTCCCTTTGTATAGAACCTTTGTACCCACAGATCTTTCAGAGGCCACAGGTATGAGTTCTGTAACGGGGAAATTCCTTTCCGCAAGTATTTTCAACATGGTACTGCCTACCAAACCGGTGGCTCCGACTACAGCTATTTTCATTATTAGTAATATTCAATAGTAAAAGTAAGAAACAGTAACAGAAAATAACCGGAGATTTTTAATAAGGAACGTATTTATAACACCTTTAACTATTTCAGTATGGCCTGTATTTAACCTTAATTTCCGACATTTGCATGCTATGATGAACCTTGGTTCGCTGAATAAATATTTCTTAAAATACAAATGGCGGTTATTGCTGGGGCTATTGTTTGTTGCGATATCCAGCAAATTCGCAGTGATGCCCGGTAATGTGATAAAAAACATCCTTGACCAGGTACAGCAATTGGTTGCTGGTAATGCAGGGCGTGCGGAGATCATTGCTCTTGTATTCAAAGCGGGCATTACCCTTTTGGGGCTTGCTTTGCTGCGCGGCCTATTCATGTTCATGATGCGGCAAACGATCATTGTAATGTCTCGCCATATAGAGTATGACCAGAAAAATGAGATATACAATCACTACCAACAGCTAAATACCCAATTCTACAAAGCGCATTTTACCGGCGACCTAATGAACCGGATATCTGAAGATGTATCGCGCGTGCGAATGTATACGGGGCCATCTGTTATGTATTTTACTTCGGTGGTTTTTCTTGCAATGTTTTGCATTATTGATATGCTGAAGGTTAACGTTATGCTCACTATATGTGTAATAGCTCCACTTCCTTTGTTAGCGATCTCCATATTTTATGTGAATAAGATCATCTTTAAAAAGAGCGGCAAGATACAGGCACAGCTTTCATTGCTCACCACTACAGCGCAGGAGTCCTATTCTGGTATCAGGGTTATAAAGTCTTTTGTACAGGAAACAAATATGATGCGCTTCTTCAACATCAACTCTGAAGAATACAGGAAAAGTAGTATTAACCTATCACTTACCGAAGCTGTTTATTTTCCTGCGATGAACTTATTCATAGGGCTGAGTATGTTGTGCACAATACTGATAGGCGGTTATTTTGCTATAAACGGGCAAATAACAAGTGGGAATATTGCCCAGTTTGTTATCTATATCAATATTCTTATGTTCCCCATTTCGAGTATTGGTATGGTAGCGAGTATGACACAGCGCGCAGGTGCATCGCAAAAAAGGATAGATGAATTCCTGCACACAGTGCCCGATATCAAAACACCGATCAATGCTACTAAACAGGTGTTGCGGGGAGCAGTTGCCTTTAACGATGTAACCTTCACTTATCCGCATACCGGTATCACTGCGTTACAGCATTTTTCACTTAATGTGCAGCCCGGAAAAAAAGTTGCGATCATTGGCAAGACCGGTTCTGGAAAAACAACCATTGCGCACTTATTGCTGCGCATGTATGATACTACCAGCGGCGACCTGCTACTTGATAATGTGAATATCAATAAGTATGACCTGCTCAGCTTGCGCATGGGCACAGCCTATGCGCCACAAGAGGCTTATCTTTTTTCTGACACTATTTATAACAATATAAAATTTGGCAGGGACGATGCAACGGAGGCTGAAGTAAAAGAAGCTGCCCGCATGGCTGATCTTGATAAAGACATCATGTCTTTCCCGAAAGCATATGAAACTATGATCGGTGAGCGGGGTGTAATGCTTTCCGGCGGACAAAAGCAGCGCATGGTGCTTGCCAGGGCTATTCTAAAGAACAGTAAGGTTATTATACTCGATGAGTGCTTATCTGCGGTAGATACACAAACGGAGAAAACGATACTTGGCAACCTGCAAAATTACTTAATAGGCAAAACTACTTTTGTGATCACCCACCGTATTTTCACCAGTTGGACATTCGACCAGGTGATCATTCTGGATAATGGCACTATTGCTGAGCAGGGAACCCATGAAGAACTGATGGCGCTCAATGGCCGCTATGCAAAGCTATACCGGCACCAGACGGAGCTTAGTTAATTTCTTCCTCGTCTTTGTGAGAACGGCTTGAAGAATCTTTCCCTTCCACTACAATCACTATTTCCCCTTTTGGTGGGTGCTTTTCATAATGAGCCGCTAATTCAGTAAGGGTGTTCTTATTTGTTTCTTCAAACATTTTTGTGAGCTCACGGCACACTGCGGCCTGGCGCTCTGCACCAAACCAGGTAGCCATTTCATGGAGCGTTTTTACGAGCCGGTGCGGCGATTCGTAAAGTATAATGGTACGCTCTTCTTCGGCTAGTGTTTTCAGCATGGTTTGCCGTCCTTTTTTCAGTGGCAGGAAACCTTCAAAAACAAAACGGTTTGATGGTATACCTGACTGCACCAGTGCGGGTACAAATGCGGTAGCGCCGGGCAGGCATTCTACGGGTATATTATTGCGTACACACTCCCGCACTAATAGAAAACCCGGATCTGAAATGCCGGGAGTTCCGGCATCAGTAATGAGTGCAAACGTTTTTCCGGCAGCAAGCTGCTCTATGAGGTGTGGTAATACTTTGTGTTCGTTATGCTGGTGATAGGGGGTAAGCGGTTTTTGAATATTGTAATGCCGCATCAATACGCTGCTGGTACGGGTATCTTCGCACAGCACCACATCCACTTTGTTCAGTATTTCTACTGCTCTGTAAGTGATATCTCCAAGATTACCTATAGGCGATGGTATGAGGTACAAGCGCATAAACCCCTGATCCCGCATTGCAGGAAATTAAATAGTGAATTGATCTACCCTTCGGTCAGTGTGAAATCAAATGACTCCATTACCTGGTTGGCCAGCAGTCTTTTGCAGGCTTCACGGGTTATTTTTTCCGCTTCATCCTTACCGGCAGCTTCTACGTGAAGAGATATGTGCTTACCGATACGCACATCGTTTACATTTGTCAGGCCTAAGTTGTGCAAGCTATTGTTGACTGCCTTGCCTTGTGGATCCAGCAATTCTTTGAGCGGCATTACGTTAATATGTGCAGTGTATTTCATAAAAAGTAAAAAAATTAAAAGTCAGAATCTAAAAATTATTTCAATTATCGTTTTCAATCGTTTCCGGCTGCTTGTAAATAAATGATAGCAGTACGTACACAATAAATGCGAATGGTATTGCAGCCACACTTAAAAATGGTATGGCAACAGCAGTAAACACAAGCAGTAAAAGTTGCGGCCACGCGGTTGCTATATTCCACTTCGAAGGTATTATTTTAATAAATTTCACGCCGGATACCATTAGCCAGCTAACCAAGCCTATAATAAGATACAGCAACCACTTATTCTGAAAATAAGCAGCCAGGTGATACGGATTATACCACATGATGAGCGGGAAAGAACCTACAAATATTCCAACGGCCGGTACAGGCATGCCTATGAAATAACTTTTCTGTTTGTCGGCGGTGATGTTATATTTTGCAAGGCGTAGAGCAGCAAAGCATGCAACGAGGAATGCCGGCGCCATACCCAGCATATTTACATCAAAAGCATTTTTGCCGCCCATAAGCGCATCCCAAAGCAGTTTGAACAATATTATAGACGGCGCTACTCCGAATGAAACAACATCAGCCAGTGAATCAAGGTCTTTGCCTATGGGTGAATATACTTTTAAGGCTCTCGCTACCATACCATCCAGCATATCACAGATAGCCGCTATGCCTATGAATATACTGCCCATGTACATTTGTTCGCCGCCATATATCCATTGCCAGCTGGGCAGGCCGCCCTGTACATTTAAACTTAAGTAGGGCTGGGCAGTAAGTATATATGCTATGGCTATACAGCCGCAAAATAAATTGGCCAGCGTTAGCAGGTTTGGCAAATGCTTCATTGTGGGTCAAAAGTAATGATAAATGGTTAATAGCGATTTAATGCTGTCCAAGTGTGTTTTAATTGCGCATTTATAGTGTATGTTTTTATTTATATGTTCGTTCATAAAAAAATCTGGTGTCGATATTATGCGGATATTAAAATGTTTATTTTACTATTTATAATTGTGGAAATGTATAGACATCTCCCCTGCCTCGCCGAATGAGAGGGTGAGGTGGAATGAGGGCTGGT
>CAIRZD010000050.1 GCA_903882965.1 uncultured Bacteroidota bacterium | reverse complement strand
TCAATCTGAATGTTCTCTGGTGTCTCTGTGGTCGATTCTTGAAAGTTTTTAAAGTTTTTCATTTTCATACTCATATTTATATACAGATATATGCCCTATATGTCAATATATGTATTCCATAAAATCACGGTTTATGCTGGTGGTCCCACCGTAAGGTCTTTAAGCATCCAGCCCTCGCCCTAGTCATTAAAAATGCCGCACGTCAGACCAGGAATTAAGTACGTGCATTATGGCCGCGAGCCAATATGTGTTCTTCTAACGAGTTTAATGTAATTTTGTTAATAATTAATTTGATAATATTTTAAATTAATAAATAAGAGTGTCCATCGAGATACTAGAAATATCCATGGACTCTAACGCTTTCAAGGAGCATCAGCACATGAATATTTATGCCTGCAAGATTTGCAGCAAAGAGTTTACTTCTTTATATGCAGAAGTTGGCCACCGTCATACTCATTCCGAAAAATGGGTTGAAAAGAGAAAAACAAAAGAACTTTTGCAAAATAAACCAAAAAAATTACCTATAACTATATTTCTTGATAACAAATATACAAAATGGTATAAAAATATTATTGAAATTGCAACTAGTACTCCTAGAGATAAGCCATATGAAACTCATCATATACTACCAAAATGCATGGGAGGATCTAACGATATTTCTAATCTTGTTAGATTGACACCTAGAGAACATCTTATTTGTCATATTTTGTTAACAAAAATGGTACCGCCCGGAACTTTGGAGTCGTATAAACTTCATAAAGCCATAATGAGTATGAACAGGCAATCTAAAAGTCAGAGTAGAATACTCAATACAAAATTGATTGCAAATGCAAAAATAAGATATTTTGAACAACATTCAAAAAACATGACAGGAAAAGGAAATCCAATGTTTGGAATGGTCTGGGTTAGTAACCTAGAAAAACAAGTGTGTTTTCGGGTTCATGAATCCAACTTAGATAAATTCCTAAATGAGGGATTTGTTCAGAGGAGAATAATAAATTTTGATCGTTATGGATGCAAAAAGCAAATTACGCAAAAGAAGATAAAAGAAAAAACTTTTAAGAAAACTGAAACATTATTAGAAAATAGCAAATTTTATAAAGAGCTACATTTAAAATATATTCAGTCAGATTTAACTTTACGAAATTTTGCAAAAATGCATTACTCAAACTCTCATGTAAGTTTATATAAATGGTTCATTAAGTTTGGTTTAGAAATTAAGAATAAAAAATAAAAACTGGCTCCCTATCCACGTACCGCCCGTGGCAATGGCGGTTTAACAGACCGCTGCGTTCGCTTGCTCGCCCATAGGGAACATAACAACAAATAATTTTTTCAAGCAGTTGTAATCCTGAAATTATTGATCGTTACTTAACAACTTAAACTGGTGCCTGGTGAGGGACTCGAACCCCCGGTGTTTGTATTCCTCCTTACAAAACCGTTGCTGTCGCCACTGAGCCAACCAGGCAATATTAAACTTTTGTTGTGCGAACCGTAGTCTCACCCGTATCATCATTGTGACTTACATGGTGAGCATTGAAACTGACACCTGGGTGTTGTTGCTTCAATGAAAGAAGATGTGCTAGATTGTCTTTAGAATCGTCATAAAGATGAACATTTTTATACCCGTTTTGATTAATAAGATTGTGTACAATATCACGCTTTCTTACAGCAGGATCACCAGGAATGTTACCTGCTCTGCGAACATGTATCTTATTTATATCTATTCCATACTTATTCATAAACTCAGCAAACTTGGGTTGATCATC
>CAIRZD010000049.1 GCA_903882965.1 uncultured Bacteroidota bacterium | reverse complement strand
ATCAGTGGTCCATCGGCAGTATGTACCGGCTCAACAATTATTTTGACGGATGCGACACCGGGCGGCTCATGGAGCACGGGCAGTGCAACTATTTTCTTAGAGGGCTCAGGCAGCGTGCTGGGCTATGTATCGGGTACAGCAACGGTAACCTATACAGCTGCATCGGGCTGTTATGTGACCAAGGTAATAACGATCAATGCACAACCATCAGCTATATCAGGGGTGCCTGAAATTTGTGCCGGGGCAACAACTTATTACAGTGATTTTCCATCGGGCGGTGCCTGGAGTTCCGGGGCGACCGGGGTTGCCACTGTGGGGACAGATGGGACAGTAACAGGTGTAAGTGCCGGAACGGCGAATATAAGCTACACAATGCCGGGGGGCTGTTATACAAGTAGTGTTATAACAGTAGATCCTTCGCCCTCGGCCATCAGTGGCCCATCGGCAGTATGTACCGGCTCAACAATTATTTTGACGGATGCGACACCGGGCGGCTCATGGAGCACTGGCAGTGCAACAATTTTCTTAGAAGGATCGGGTAGTGTGCTGGGCTATGTATCGGGTACGGCAACGGTAACGTATACTATGCCATCAGGATGTTATGTAACGGCAGTAATAACGATCAGCGCACAGCCATCAGGTATATCAGGGGTGCCTGAAATTTGTGCGGGGGCGACAACTTATTACAGTGATTATCCATTGGGCGGTGCGTGGAGTTCGGGGGCGACCGGGGTTGCCACAGTAGGAACAGATGGCACAGTAACAGGTGTAAGTGCCGGTACTGCGAATATAAGCTATACAATGCCGGGCGGTTGTTATGCCAGCAGTGTTATAACGATTGATGCTTTACCCTCGGCCATCAGTGGCCCATCGGCAGTATGTGTAGGTTCAACAATTATTTTGACGGATGCAACACCGGGTGGATCTTGGAGTACAGGCAGCGCGACAATTTTTCTAGAAGGATCAGGTAGTGTGCTGGGTTATGTATCGGGAACGGCAATAGTAACCTATACAATGCCATCGGGATGTTATGTGACCAAAGTAATAACAATCAACCAACAACCCTCAGCTATATCGGGCGTGCCTGAAATTTGTACCGGTGCAACAACTTATTACAGTGATTTTCCATCGGGCGGTGCCTGGAGTTCCGGGGCGACCGGGGTTGCCACTGTGGGGACAGATGGGACAGTAACAGGTGTAAGCGCCGGTACCGCGAATATAACTTATACAATGCCCGGCGGTTGTTATGCCAGCAGCGTTATAACAATAGATGCTTTACCGTCGGCCATCAGTGGCCCATCGGCAGTATGTGTTGGTTCAACAATTATTTTGACGGATGCGACACCGGGCGGCTCATGGAGTACGGGTAGCGCAACTATTTTCTTAGAAGGGTCAGGTAGTGTATTGGGCTATGTATCCGGTACCGCAACGGTAACCTATACAATGCCATCGGGATGTTATGTAACCAAAATAATAACGATCAACCAACTACCATCAACAATATCAGGATCAAGTGAGATTTGCACAGGTTCAACGACATCATACAGTGATTCCCCATCGGGCGGAGCCTGGAGTTCCGGAGCGACAGGAGTTGCCACCGTGGGTACAAATGGCAGAGTAACAGGCGTAAGTGCAGGGACTGCGAATATAACCTATACGATGCCTGGCGGCTGTTATACCAGCAGTGTTATAACAGTAGATCCTTTACCATCGGCCATCGGCGGTCCGTATATGGTATGTGTTGGCTCAATAATTACATTGACAGATGCTACACCCGGTGGGACGTGGAGCACGAGCAGTGCAACCATTATGTTAGTAGGGTCGGACAGTGTGCTGGGCTATGTATCCGGTACTGCAAGGGTAACGTATACAATACCATCGGGATGTTATGTAACAACTACGATAACCGTAAACACTACATCAGCCGGTATTATCAATGGTGCGTCAATTGTAAATACGGGAGCAAATATTACATTGACGGATGCGACCGCAGGAGGCATATGGAGCGCGAGCAATGCAAATGCAACTGTAACCGGAGGTACTGTGACCGGTGTAACAGCAGGTACTGTTACTATTTCTTATGCGGTTACAGGAAGCTGTGGTACAGTTTATGCTACAAAAGTGATAACGGTCAATAATGCTTCATTACCCAGCATAAACGGGGTTGCAAGTATTTGTCCAGGCACTACAACATCGCTGTCGGACGTGATGACCGGCGGCACATGGAGCAGCAGCAACGTGGCAGTAGCCACGATAGGCGGTACTACAGGTATTGTAAGTGGAGTAGCAGCAGGGACAACAAATATCACGTATACACAAGGCGGTGCGCATGCAACAATAACACTAACGGTTAATATTGCGCCACTACCGGTGCAAGGTGCGACATCCGAGTGCGCAGGCACAACTATTACTGTATCAGATAATACTTCGGGAGGAACATGGAGCAGTAGTGGTGATGTGGGTGTGGTAACCGCAGGAACAAATTCAGGAACAGTAACTGCAGGTGCAACGGCTGGAACAGGCACTATTACTTATTCACTTTCAGATGGTTGTTATATGACTTACCCGAATACGGTGATTGCTAACCCATCTGCAATATTTGGTGCGACAACGGTATGTGTGGGGTCGGCGACTGTATTAAGTGATTCAACTATGACTGCCGTATCGTGGACGAGCAGTAATACATTGGTGGCTACGGTAGCCATTACCGGCCATGTGACCGGTGTGGCAGGCGGCACTGTAACAATTACTTATAAGGCATCATCGGGCTGCATTGCGACAACGATCGTTTCTGTGACCAGTGCACCGGGAGCGATCACCGGGAATAGTCCGGTGTGTGCGGGTTCTACGATAACGCTGGGAGATGTATCTGGTGCAGGCACATGGAGCAGCAGTAATGCTGCAATAGCGGCAGTGGGTTCGGGGAGTGGTATAGTAACGGGAGTGGTAACCGGTACTGCAACGATCACTTATTTCCCCAATGCCGGAGGATGTAAAGCTACAGCCGTTGTAACGGTAAGTGCTGCTCCCGCAATAAGCGGGAATGCAAATGTATGTGCAGGGACGACCACCACACTATCGGATGCTTCAACAGGTGGGACCTGGAGTAGCAGTAATACAAGCATTGCTACCGTTGGGTCGACTACAGGGCTAGTGACAGGTGTGAGTGCGGGCAGCGTTTCTATTACGTATACACTTGTTTCGGGTTGTACGAGAACAATAACAGTGAATGTTGGGGGTACTATGAGCCCTATTGCGGGAGCAACATCATTATGTGCCAGCGCAACAGCAACACTGAGTGATATTACAGGTGGCGGCACATGGAGCAGCAGCAATAACCTGGTGGCCTCTGTAGGCACATCGGGGCTTGTAACTGCCAGTGCTGTTAATACCGGGACTGTTACTATTTCTTATTCCGGCGGCGGGTGTGTGGCTACAGTTGTATTGATGATCAGTGCCAATCCCTTACCGGTGCAGGGCGCGATATCAGAGTGTGCAGGCACAACGGTAACATTAACAGATAATACGTCTGGTGGTACTTGGAGCATAACAGGTGCCGCAAGTATAACTGGTACTGGGGTATTAACTGCCGGGGCCGTAGCAGGAACCGCTACGGTGACCTATACAATCGGATCAGGTTGTTTTATGACCTATCCGAACACAGTGATAAAAAATCCATCAGCGATCTTTGGTGCATTTACGGTATGTGCAGGGGCTGTGACAATATTGAGTGACAGCAGCGCTACAGGAGTATCGTGGGTAAGCAGCAATACATTGGCAGCCACGGTTGCACCTACGGGTCATGTGACAGGTGTAGCATCCGGCACGGCAATAATCACGTATAAGGCATTACCGGGCAATTGTATTGCAATAGCTACAGTAACGGTGAATGCAGCGCCTTCAATGACACCGATCACCGGCCCAACAAGTATAGCCGAGGGTACTCCGGCAACGCTTACAGAAGCGACAGGAGGTGGTGTATGGAGCAGTAGTAATACGTCTAAGATAACATTGAGCGGCAGCACGGGTTCTCCGATAACAGCAACGGCTGTAGCGCTATCAGGCAGTTCCGTGATCAGCTATGTGGTAACGAACGGGTTTGGTTGTAGTGCGACTGCAACATTGACTATTATGTCAACTTCGCCGCCACATGCAACGGGGGTAGAAACAACTGCGGGTAAAATAAATGAAGTGTTATTATACCCGAACCCTACGAGCAGCACCATCAATATAAAGGTAGATGTATCGGGTATATTCTATCTGTATTCATTGGATGGTAAGGCTTTGGGCACCTACAAGATAAGTGAAGGCATTACCAGCGTAAACTTGCCAAGTGAGCTTGCCCCAGGCATCTATATAGGTAGGTATGTGGATGAAGATGGAAATATATCTTTATTTAAGGTAGTAAAGGAATAGACAATAAATGGTATAAAACCGCCTGCCTTTGTTTGATTTGTGAGAGAATCAAACGGAGGCGGGCGGTTTTTTTATGGTATAAAGGTGAGGCTAAGCAGACCATGTGAGTGAATTAGGTGGTTGTTAACAAATTAGTGATGATAAAAGCTATGGCGAACAAGGGTGCTTTAGCAGAGATTGTTTGATAGTAGTAATGTAGTTAAGCTCCCCTCTTTCGGTTTTATAGCTACAGTAGCTCACGTCTTCGTTGCTAAAGCTGTTGCTAAAATGTCTTCGTCAGCTCCTTTGCTTTAACTATGGGGGGTGAGATAGAAATAAAAATGCCCCTGTTGCGAGGGGCATTTTTAGAATATATTCATCAGGAATTATTTGTTCCAGGCTGATGGCAGACTGTGATCTACTATGGAGTTGTATCCGAAGTCGTTAACATTGCCAGTGGCCGTATCTACGATCTCATATTCCATATTTATAGCGCCGTATTGGCCATATGTGGTGCTGGTGTATACGTAACTAACACCGAATAGCACTTTGCCCTGGTATTGCTGGTTAGGTATAAAAAGAGTATCGTGAATAACTGATGCATTAACCGGAACTATGAAATAGTTGTAAAAGTTTGTGATAACAACGTCTGTAATGAGTACGCCTTTTGAAATGCTGATAGGGTACTGTGACGCCTGAGTGATGCTTCCTTTCTCGAATACGGACCAGTTGCCAATAAACTTATCGCGTGAAACGGTTTCGCAATTAGAACCTTCATAACCTGCGGGGCAGGTGCATACGCCACTGTTACACACGCCTTGGTTTGCACAAACTATTGTTTTGCATTGATCCCTGTTGCAAGAAGTATAAACTACGGTTGCGAGGGCTGAAAATGCAATAACAAGTATTGTTTTTAGAGAGGTTTTCATCGGGTAATCAAATGTTTAAAATTAGTTCAAAGATAAAAAAAACAGTCATAAAAATACAAAAAAAAGCATAGCGTACTATAGAGTACTTGCTGTGGTCATTTTTCTGAAGGTTAAATATATTCCATTTCGGCGATTAAGAAGAAACAAAGCAAGCATATTTTTTTATGCTATTTTTCGGTATCGGCCTTATAGGCCTTTATACCTCTATATATAGCCAAGGCTACTTGCTCCTGTCCGTTTTCTGAGTTGAGATATGCTTCCTCCTCAATATTAGTGATAAAGCCGATCTCTACGAGTACGCCGGGCATTGCGCTGCCGGCGAGGACTTCGAGTGGTAATTGCTTTACACCAAGGTCGGGTCTTCCTTCGCGGCCGAATTGCTCCTGTATCTTGGTGCCAAGTGATACGCTCCTGGAAAGAAATGACTGTGAATATTGGGCAATGATTATTGCAGTTTGCGGGTCGTTGGGATTGAGCAATCCAGGTTCGTCAGTGACATTTTCGCTGTACTCACCAATTGATTTTTCTTTTTGGTAGTTTCTGTGCAATGCCAAAACATAGGTTTCAACGCCTTTCCTGGTGGTTTCGTGATGCTGGATGTAGTGGTAAATAGGTACTTTAACATTTTTATGGTGGCGTTTTACGGTCTTGTAGCCTTCAAGTACTTTGGTATGAGTAAATGGTGTAGAATTGACATGGACCGCGATAAAAAGATCCGCGTTGGCTTTGTTTGCGATCTCATGTCTTTCAGGTAATGTTGGATAGCTATCGGTAGTGCGTGTATATATTACCTGGATGCTGCTCATGCTGTCTGATAATATTTTACCTAATTTCAGCGTTACAGCGAGTGTGAGGTCTTTTTCGTTAGAAATAGCTCCCCGGGCACCATTATCTTTGCCGCCATGGCCGGCATCGAGTACTATTTTTGATATTTTTTTCCCTTTAGCGAGCAGGGCATAAGGCGATGTAACTACTAATAAAGCTGCTATAAGTATGATGCGCATAATATGTTTCACAAAAGATTAAATATACGAACTATCAAAACGTCACCTTCAAATGGCTATTTTTGCGGTTAATGAGCCCGAGCGGTAAATTTATTCCAAAATTTTCATCATTGTGTTGCTTTACGCTCAGTATGGCAACCATTTTTATATTCTTTATAACAAATACGGGATATTGCCAATCTGAAAAGGACTCACGGATCTTTTCGGCAGGTATGGGGAAAGATAGTGTGAGTGTGAAGGTTAGTGGGGGCATAGCGGGTAATGATAGTATGAAAAAAGATTCTGTAGCAGTAGTTACGGATACAAGCAAAGCGGTCGCGGATACATCTAAAAGGAGACAACTTGAAATTTCGCTGGGTATAAAAATATCGAAGGACGAGTTGACATCTGTGGTGAAAGCTACCGCAGAGGATTCGGCAGTGGCAGATATGGGGCATAACCTTTTTCATTTGTATGGCAAAGCGCAGGTAAATTATGAAGACCTGCAGCTTAATGCAGGTAAGATCACCTTTGAACAGATATCAAACGTAGTATCGGCGGGGCCTTATGATGAACGAAAAGACACTTCGACAGCGAAGCAAACCTTTACACAGGGGAAAGAAAAGTTTACTTATGATTCTTTGCAATATAATTTTAAAAGCAAGCGGGCAATAGTGCGGAATGTGCATTCTCAATATGGCGAAGGGTATATGTATAGTGAGCAGGTGAAACGTAACCCCGATCAGTCGATCTACGGGTCGCACAGTATATATACTACCTGCGCGCTGGATACGCCGCATTTTGGGATAGTAGCCAAGAAAATAAAGGTAGTACCCGGAAAGGTAATTGTATCGGGGCCTGCGAATTTATATATAGAAGGGGTGCCAACGCCGTTATGGCTACCTTTTGCAATATTCCCGGTATCTGATAAGCAGAAGTCGGGCTTTATCATACCAACCTACACAATAGAGCAATCGCGCGGGTTAGGGTTGCTTAACGGGGGGTATTATTTATATCTTAATGATCACGTGGATTTTCTTACACAGGCGAATGTATTTACGAAGGGCAGCTATGCATTTAGTGAATTGAGTGATTACAGTGATATCTATCATTACCGGGGAACGGTGAGCCTATCATATGCCTATAATAAAACGGGGGAAGTTTTTGAGCCGGGGGCAACGATAACAAAGGATTTTATGCTGAACTGGCGGCACCAATCGGACGCGAAGGCGATACCGGGCCAGAGTTTTAATGCATCAGTAGAGGTAGGGACCTCTTCCTTTTATTCAAATAATAGTTATGATGCGAACCAAATTTTGCAGAACCAATACCAATCAAACATTACATACTCGAAAAACTGGCAGGGTACACCATTCGGGTTGACGATAAGCGCCCTTCATAACCAGAACACGCTTGATAAACAAATCAACGTGACGCTGCCGGATATAAATTTCCATGTAACACAAATAAACCCCTTCCAGAGGAAGAACAGTGTGGGGAAGCACTGGTATGATAAGATAACAGCAAGCTATACGGTAGATGCGCTAAACAAGACGACCTTTTATGACAGCACATTCGGGCCTAAAATACTGTCATTAAATAATTTCCAGACGGGGGTACACCATTCGGTGCCTATAAGTGCTTCTTATACGATATTAAAGTATGTGAACATGTCGTTCAGCGTTAATTATAATGAATACTGGGTGACACAAAAGCTTTACCAGAACTATGATTCCCTGACCAACAAACTGGACAGTAATAATATGCATGGGTTTTACACCTCGCGAGATTTCAATGCCGGGGTAAATTTTTCTACCCGTATATATGGTATGAAGATGTTTAAGCATGGGGGGGTGAGAGGGATACGACATGTGCTGACGCCAACGGTTGGATTTACTTATCATCCTGATTTTGCGGGGCAGCCATTTAATTATTATTACCGCACGCGCCTTGATTCTTTTAATAATTATAAGGATTACACATACCAGTCGCCTTACAGCACTTCGATCGTTGGGTATCCGCCTATAGGGCCGGCAGGGCTTGTCAATTTTGGGATCAATAATAATTTGCAGATAAAAATACGATCTGCCAAGGATACCATTACCGGCTTTAAAAATGTTACACTTATAGATGCACTTGGAGCATCGGTATCCTATAATCCGGCAGCGGACTCTTTTAAATGGAGTAATATAGGTCTTAACTTCAGAACGAATGTGATGGACAAAATAAATATCAGTTCCAGTGCGAGTTTTGACCCTTATGCTATCGATTATAATACCGGCAGAAGACTGCCGCAGACCATGGAAGATATGGGTTTTGGGCTGGCGCGGTTTTCGAGTGCAACCTTGTCGCTGGGATCAAATTTTCATTCTAAACCGGCGGGTGGTGCTACCAACCCCTCTAACAGCGAAGAGTATGGCAGGGTGATGCGGAACGCCGGATATAATAATTTTAGTGATTTTAATATTCCATGGAGCGTAAATTTCAGTTATTCGTTTTCAGCAAATGATAATTATTCGACATTTTCGAAACGAGACACTATTATATTATCCCAAACGCTTACCCTACAGGGTGAACTAAAAATAACCGAACGCTGGAAACTGAATGTAAGCACCGGGTATAATTTCACTTATAACCAGCTTACGCTTACTTCTCTAGATGTGTACCGCGACCTTCACTGCTGGGCCATGCACCTTCAAACAGTTCCTTTTGGCCCGAGAAAGAGTTTTACGTTCACGCTTAATGTAAAATCGGCAATACTCCAGGATCTGAAACTTACGAAAAGGAGGGATTTCAGGGATTCACCTAATTAAATTAAAAGTTAGCAGCCAAAGCAAAAGAAGTAAAAAAGGCAGCGAACAAAATTCAAAATTCTTTATTTTTACTTTTGACCTTCAATTGATTATTTTTGCAGCGTTTCAATTAAAATAATAACAAATCATACTTATGGCTATCGTTGATCTTGTAATGCCGAAAATGGGTGAAAGTATAATGGAGGCTACTGTGCTGAAATGGCATAAGAAGCCGGGGGACCATGTGAAGATGGATGAAACTCTACTGGATATAGCCACAGATAAGGTGGATAGTGAAGTGCCATCAACAGCGGCCGGGCTGATCACCGAGTTGCTTTATAAAGAAAATGATGTAGTGCCGGTAGGCTCAGTAATTGCAAGGATAGACCAAGGTGGTGCTGCTCAGGCGGCTGCGCCGGTACAGGCTGCAGCCCCACAACCAATACCGCAGCAGCAGCCTATAGTGCAGTTATACCAATCGGCGCCGGCTACGGTTGCAGTAGAAAATAACGGCACGCGGTTTTATTCGCCACTGGTATTGAATATTGCAGGTAAAGAGGGTATAGGCATGACGGAATTGGAAAATATACCGGGTACGGGCAATGAAGGGAGAGTAACCAAAAAAGACATTCTTAGCTATGTAAGTAACCGTGGTACGGTAGCTCCGCAGGTGGTGCCACAACAGCAGCCTGTTGCGGTGCCTGTAATGGAGGCGCCTGCTACACCTTCCGCGCCTGTGCAAGCCGTAACCCCACAACCAATGCCGCAGCCGCAACCTGCAGTGACCGGTAATGTGGAGATCATAGAAATGGACAGGATGCGCAAGCTGATAGCTGAGCATATGGTGCGCAGCAAAGCGACCTCGCCGCACGTAACCAGTTTTACGGAAGCAGATGTGACCGACATTGTGAAATGGCGTGATAAAGTGAAGGGTAAGTTTGAGCAAATGTATGGGGAGAAGATCACGTATACGCCCATCTTCTTTGAAGCTATAATAAACTGTATCCGTAAGTTCCCGCTCATAAATTGCAGCCTTGATGGTAATAACATCATTATCAAGAAGGATATTAATATAGGTATGGCGACAGCATTGCCAACCGGTAACCTGATAGTACCTGTGATTAAAAATGCAGGCACGAAAAACCTGCTTGGACTTACCAAGGATGTAAATGCCCTGGCAAACGCAGCACGTAACAACAAGCTGAAAGTGGATGATACACAAGGAGGGACCTTTACGGTGACCAATGTAGGTACATTTGGCAGCCTGATGGGAACACCTATCATTAATCAGCCCCAGGTAGCGATACTTGCCGTAGGCGCAATTAAAAAGCGGCCTGTAGTTATTGAGACCGCTGATGGCGATGTAATAGCAATACGCCATATGATGTACTTATCGCTTAGTTATGATCATCGTATAGTGGATGGGTCATTGGGGGCCAGTTTCCTTACCGCAGTGGCAAAAGAGCTGGAAGCATTTGATAAGAACCGTGAGATATGATATGGAAAAGCGAGGCTGAGAGGCCGGAGCTATTTAATAAATAAATTTTCAGCCCGCGATATTATCGCGGGCTTTTTTTATTGTATTAGTTATAAATTCTGTGAGTTTTGTTTTTATATTTTTAAATCCCTTGCCTGAAATTTTTCTTTGTGGTTTGTTTTGAAAAATAGGTTGAAAAATATTTTTTAAGGTTTGTGATACTTGGTTGAAAAAAGTGTACATTACAGTGTTGGTTGTTAAAAATAATTTGAGTGGATTACGTCACTGTAATATAATGTGACCTTCCTAAACGCTTTACCGGCAATAGTTTCAGAGCTTGGATAAATTATCAGCATACTAAAAACAGAATAACAACAGACACGGAAAAAAATATTGCAGGGTATTACGCAAAACTTTTCCGATATAGCAAAAAAGGTTCCAAACT
>CAIRZD010000048.1 GCA_903882965.1 uncultured Bacteroidota bacterium | reverse complement strand
TCATTGGTTTCATCATTTACAATGCTACCCAATACTGTATCTATTCGCACAGTGATCTCTTTGTTGGTTTTCAGGTCTATATACTTTGTTGTTGGCTGAGGCATAAAGCTCCCCGCGTATTTATGCTTTACAACAGTAGTAGTAGTTGTTGTTGTTACTGTAGAATCGCTGGGATTCGTCGTCCCTGTTGTGCCACTGTTATTGCATGCGCTGATACCTATAATGAGCAGTAAACTTGCCGGGTAAAGATGTTTTGTTTTCATTGGTTTTAATTTTTATTTACCAATGACACTATAACAATGATGCCATGACGGGTTATTATGCCTCATCATGAGCAGTTTGTCATGCCTCACTTTAATCCATATCTATGATCCTTCTTGCAGAATATCTGCTTCGCCCTTTCGGTTTACCGCCAAATCCTCCCCAAAAACAGCATCCCAAAAAATTTGCAATATTTTAGCCCCTACCTCTATGCACAAAAAATCTTTTCAAAACTGTTTCTCACGTAGTTTTAGCCCTGCACCCTCGCGGTGCTGACAGCAAAACAAAGTGAAACAATTTATTGTCCTGGCTTATTACTATTGCCAACGGCGGCATGCACGCTTGTACAAAAAAACATTTCTGGTGTAATGTCTTAACATTAAATCCCACCTTTAGAACAGGGGTTAAAATTCTTTCGTTGCGATTCCGGATTTGCTCCCTAATTTGCAATCTGTTAGTATAATACCGTGCAAAAACATCAAAGATCATTACCCTGTAATTTTTACTATCCACGTTTATTTCTTTGGTGTATGCATAAAATGATTTGCCATCTTTAAACCCTACTGCGGTAGGCAAATGAAAACTTTAAAACAAATGAAAATCAAACAAATGCTATTTGACAACGCTCATCCCACCTCACCCAATTACTCAGAGAAAGTCGGGAAAGGATTATGTACTTAAATAAAAATAAATTATTAAATAAACATTTTATTATCTACATGATATCGACACCAGATTTTTTAAAGACACAATACATAAAAAATTATTTTTACTTATAAACCCACACATGCTATTATGCCGCACATTATTAAAACCCCAGCCATTACCAATCCAATGTCCTGCTGTGCGGCATTTTGAGACATTCCGAAACATCATTTGAGACATTTATAAAAACAAATAATTGATTATTAATAAATTAATACAAAATGAAAATTCTAAAAAAAGTGAGACAATTTAAATTTGGAGGCGCGCTCCCCCAAATATCAACCCTGATAAATAACAGCCCCCGTTTCAATAATTACCTTAATTTTGCGCACTTCAAACAAATTAGCTTATGTCTGTTTTAGTAAATAAGGATTCAAAAGTTATAGTACAAGGCTTTACCGGCACAGAAGGTACATTCCATGCCAGCCAGATGATAGAGTATGGTACCAATGTAGTAGGTGGTGTTACTCCCGCAAAAGGCGGCACCCTACACCTCGACAAACCCGTTTTCAACACCGTAAAAGATGCTGTAGACGGCACCGGCGCTGATGTATCAATCATCTTTGTGCCACCTGCTTTTGCAGCAGATGCCATTATGGAAGCTGCTGATGCAGGCATTAAAGTGATCATTTGCATCACAGAAGGCATACCTGTACAAGACATGGTAAAAGCCCGCGAATATATAAAAGGCCGTAACTGCCGCCTCATAGGCCCTAACTGCCCCGGTGTGATCACCGCCGGCGAGGCCAAAGTAGGCATCATGCCGGGCTTTGTATTCAAACCAGGCCGCATAGGCATTGTTTCAAAATCAGGTACCCTTACTTACGAAGCCGCAGACCAGGCCGTAAAAGCGGGCCTCGGCATATCTACTGCAATAGGCATCGGTGGCGACCCGATCATAGGCACCACCACCAAAGAAGCTGTAGAACTCCTTATGAACGATCCCGAAACAGACGGCATAATAATGATAGGCGAAATAGGTGGTAATATGGAAGCTGAAGCCGCATACTGGCTGAAGAACAATATGCGCAAACCAGTGGTAGGCTTTATAGCCGGCCAGACCGCACCTGCCGGCCGCCGTATGGGCCATGCAGGCGCCATAATAGGCGGCGCTGATGATACAGCAGCTGCAAAAATGAAAACCATGCGCGAATGCGGCATCCACGTAGTAGACAGCCCCGCCAACATAGGAAAAACAATGGCAGAGGTACTCGCCGTTACCGCATAATTTACAAGCTTTACTATCTCTTTTTATAAGAACCCCGGCCATCCCGCCGGGGTTCTTCCATTTTAAAAACCTCCGGTGGCACTATTATTGAATAAAAATCTAAAAGGCACAAATTAACCTTGCCTTCACATTGTTTGGAGCGCATATTGAACCTGTTATAAAACATCACACTTAAAAAATACAAGATGAACAAGAAAATAAACAGCGTATTAAGCATCTTTATGATAAGCCTTTTTCTTATCACAAGCACAGCTCAAAAAACACGCGCACAAGACGTAAGTGTATCTTACCAAACCTTTTATGACAACCTGGCCCCGTATGGCCAATGGGTATCTGACCCGCAATATGGTAATGTATGGGTGCCGAATGAAGGTGGCGACTTCCGCCCGTATGGTAGCCGGGGTCACTGGGTAATGACCGATTATGGTAACACATGGGTATCTGATGATCCGTGGGGATGGGCTTGCTACCACTATGGCCGCTGGACATACGACCCATATTATGGCTGGGTATGGATACCCGGCTATGAATGGGCGCCTTCGTGGGTGAGTTGGCGCTTTGGTGGTGGCTATTCCGGCTGGGCTCCATTAGGCCCCGGCGATGGTAATTGTCCAAATAGCTGGTGGGTGTTTGTAGCCCCTCAATACATGTATTCTGATGATTGCTTCCATCACTGGAGAGGTCCAAACTATAATGGGGATTACATAAGGCAAACAACTGTGGTAAATAATTATTACGCAGATAACCATACGCATGTGCGCTACAATTATGGCCCGAGGGCAGATGCGATACAGGGGGTTACGCATCAGCCAGTGAAAGTATACCATGTATCTCAAAACACGAGACCGGGTGCAGCCTCAGTGAGTGGGAATAATGTAAGCATATATCGCCCATCAATCAATAAGGCTACCGCAAGCTCTGCAAGGCCGGCTAACGTGGTTGCAGCACCAAAAGCCATAGGGGCACCGCATGAAAATAACACCCTTAGTGCTTCAAAACAACCTGCTTTCAGGGCTCAAGTACAGAATACTACACATGGTAATGCTGCTGCAAATAACACCAATACACAAAGACCTGCGCCAACAAACCATGCACCGAGCAATAATACCCTACCCCAATCTCAAAATAATAATAAACCTGCCCCGCAACAAAGGCCACAGCCTCAACCACAGCAAAGGCCGCAGCCTGCTCCACAACAGAGACCTCAACCACAACCACAGCAAAGGCCGCAGCCTGCTCTACAACAGAGACCTCAACCACAGCCACAGCAAAGGCCGCAGCCTGCTCCGCAACAGAGGCCACAACCGCAGCAACAGCAGAAACCGCAACCGCAGCAGCAGCAGCGGCCGCAACCTGCTCCAGAACAGCATAATGAGGCTCCCCATGAAGAACCACATGAAGGAGGCAGAAGATAGTTTTAGCCAATAAATATAAAATGCACCTTGTTTTGGGTGCATTTTATATTTATTCATTTGTGGGTATTCTTAATAAAATGCCTCCTCAAAATGAACTATTTCCTTTACCTGATGCTCATCCATCAAAATACTCACAATATCAAACCTGATAATTTCATATTCAGGATTGTCATCTATAAATGCTGCTGCGGCGCTTTTAAGAAATGACTGTTTCTTACGGGTAACGGCCTCTTCGGGAAAGCCAAAATCGAGATTTGTGCGGGTCTTTATTTCCACTATTACGAGCACATCATCTTTAAGGGCTATAATATCAATTTCTTTTTGGCCACTTCTCCAGTTATTATGCAAAATAATATACCCTTTATTTAGCAAAAACTTAGCAGCTATTTGTTCTCCCTTTATCCCAATTTTACTATGTTTGGACATCTAAACGAAATTGAAAATGAAAAAATTAGTGCTTGACTTTCCAATACAACTCCAAGAAGCAATAATAATAGGAAAAAATCATCGTTTTATAACACCTGATACAGAATTTAATAACGTTGTCGTTACCGGTCTTGGTGGTAGCGGTATTGGCGGCTCTATAGTTCAGAACTACGTTTTCGATAAGCTTAAAATTCCTTTTTTAGTAAACAAGGATTACTTCCTCCCATCTTTTGTAAATAAAAAGTCATTGGTGATCGTATGCTCCTATTCAGGCAATACGGAAGAAACACTTATGGCAATGCAGCAGGCCAAAAAAGCGAAAGCAACAATTGTATGTATCACATCCGGTGGACAGGTTGCAGAGTTTGCAAATAAAAAACGCCTGGATTGTATCCTTGTTCCTGCAGGTATGCCACCGCGCTCCTGCATCGGGTATTCTTTAGTGCAGATACTTTATGTATTATCTCA
Source organism: uncultured Bacteroidota bacterium (assembly GCA_903882965.1). Lineage (GTDB taxonomy): Bacteria > Bacteroidota > Bacteroidia > Chitinophagales > Chitinophagaceae > Nemorincola. The sequence goes on along the minus strand of CAIRZD010000048.1, from coordinate 7,326 downwards.
TTTCAAATTGATCGGCAACCACTTTGAGACAGAGATAAAAGCAGCTATCAAATACATGAAGGCGGAAGAAAATGAAACGCAGAAAAAAGCCCTTGCTATCGCGAAAAAGATCTCGGGTAAACTGCCTGTAATCTACTCTGCGCCGCCTTTTGAGGGGGTAGCTATCCGTTTTCGCCAGCAAATAAATGAGAACAGTAAATTACTCTGCTGGAATGGTGTAGTACCGGAAATGAATCATAACGAACTTGTGGGATGGCGTGATGATGCACAAGATAAAGCCGTGATCATACTACGTACGAAAGAAGATTTTGACCGTACACAAACCAGGATGGAGATCAATAAAAAAATCATTAAAAAACACACCTCTACCATTATAGAAATATATGCAGAAGGGAAAAGCTACTGGGAGAAAGTTTTCTACTTCATACACCTTACGGACTGGATATCTGTGATCCTTGCAGATATACGAGAACTGGACGCAACAGAAGTAAAAGTGATAGATTTTCTCAAAAAATCACTTTCAAAAGTATAAGACCAATCACTAATAACTTTTGCAAATAACGGATGTAACCAGTTTTCATCCCTGAGGTAAACTGCCACCGTCATGTGAGGGTTTTACATGCTTTACTGTATTGTGCCACATACTCGCCGCATACATTGCTGAAGAATGAAATTTTTTTCTGTTGTGATGGTCTGCGACTTGTTCGGTAGCACCTTCATCTGATTGGCCGACATTCTTTACTTCATCATTTACAACATCGTCATTACTAGTGTAGGTATCCATAAAAAACCATTTTTAGCGGTTAATGTTAATTACATATGCGAAATTACAAAAATATTTTTAGTGAAAAGGGTGATTTTCATCAGTATGATGCCATGAAACCAATTGTCAGACAATACGGTTTTCCACATTTGCACATTTGCCGATAATTAAGCTATTAAGTTATTGAGCCATTGCACAATTAAAGTTACATTTGCAGAATTTGTTTTTTCAATGACTCCAACACTAACTAATTCACCGGCATGGTTACTACTCCAGGACGGCACTCTCTTTAAAGGAAAAGCTTTTGGCGCGAAAGGCACTGCCGGTGGCGAAATATGTTTTAATACCGGTATGACCGGCTACCAGGAAGTGTTTACAGATCCTTCTTACACCGGCCAAGTGCTTATTATGAATAACGCTTATGTGGGCAACTATGGTGTAAAAAATGAAGATATAGAGAGTAACTCTATAAAAATAAGCGGATTGATATGCAAGAATATATCTAACCGCTATTCCCGTATGACTGCGAATGACAGCCTGGAAAGCTACCTGATAAAAAATAACCTTGTTGCCATATATGATGTAGACACCCGCTCACTGGTGCAACACATTCGGAGTAAGGGCGCAATGAACTGCATCATATCTACTGAACTTACCGATGAAAAAAGCCTAGCTGATGCACTGGCAAAAGTACCAGATATGGCGGGGCTTGAATTATCATCGCAAATATCGACAAAGGAGGCCTACACGGTAGGATCACCTGATGCACCCATACGCATAGCAGTGCTCGATTATGGTGTGAAAATAAACATTCTAAAATGCATGACTGACCGGAATGCATATTTGAAGGTTTTCCCTGCAAAAACCGGAATTGAAGAACTGAAGAAATTTGAGCCACATGGTTACTTCATATCAAATGGCCCGGGTGATCCGGCTTCCATGGACTATGCAGTAAGTACTGTAAAGGATATACTCGCTACCAATAAGCCCTTCTTTGGCATTTGCCTTGGGCACCAACTATTAGCAAGAGCTAACGACATACCAACGTTTAAAATGCACCATGGTCATCGTGGGCTCAACCACCCGGTTAAAAACCTGATTACCGGCAAGTGTGAGATCACCACCCAGAACCATGGCTTCGGGGTGGACCCGGAAGCAATAAAAAAATCCAATTTGGTTGAAGTAACCCATCTGAACCTGAATGATGGCTCAATAGAAGGGATAAGGATGAAAAATAAAAAGGCTTTCTCAGTTCAATATCACCCGGAAGCAACACCCGGCCCACACGATAGCCGTTACTTGTTTGATGATTTTATTAAAATGATAGAAACCTCAAACCCCTAAAGAGCTTACCTTACGAATATGTTTTCAGCTTTTGTATGTTTGAATTACTTATTCCAATCAGCCTTTGAGATTATTTGCGATTGATTAAATAACAGCTTTTGACTTTCTACTAAATGAAAAAAGAAAAGATACTCATCATAGGTGCCGGCGGACAGATAGGTGTGGAACTGACATTGGCTTTGCGCAATTTATACGGAAATGACAATGTAGTAGCGACTGACATCAAAGAGGTTCATCCATTACTGAAAGATAACGGTCCCTTTGAGCATCTGAATGCGATGGATGCAGCTGCTACCCATGCACTGGTAAAAAAAGAAGGAATAACACAAATATATTTACTGGCGGCACTTCTATCTGCCACCGGTGAAAAAGACCCCCATAAAGCATGGGCTATAAATATGCAGAGCCTTTTGCAAACACTGGAACTTGGCGTGCAGGAAAAGCTTACTAAAATATACTGGCCCAGTTCTATTGCAGTTTTTGGCCCCACAACACCACATGAGCAAACACCACAACAAACGACCATAGAGCCACGCACTGTATATGGCATAAGTAAGTATGCTGGGGAGCTTTGGTGCCAGTATTACCACCAACGCTGGGGGCTGGATGTGCGCAGCCTGCGCTATCCGGGCCTCATAAGCTGGAAATCTGAACCTGGTGGCGGCACTACTGATTATGCCGTAGAAATATATCACGAAGCCCTGAAGAACAAAAAATATACCAGCTTCCTTTCTGAAGATACGTACCTGCCCATGATGTATATGGATGATGCCATACGTGGCACCATAGAACTGATGGAGGCCCCGATAGAGAAGATGAGAACCCGCATGAGTTACAATCTTTCAGCAATGAGTTTCTCTCCCAAAGAAATAGCAGTAGCTATACAAAAGCACATCCCAGATTTTACGATAGATTATAAGCCCGATTTCCGGCAGGCAATAGCTGATGGCTGGCCTAAAAGCATCAACGATACAGCTGCCCGAAATGACTGGGGTTGGAAAAACGATTTCAATCTGGATACTATGACTGCTGATATGCTGAAACATCTGAAAGAACGGGTATAGATATTATCCAAATGATATGTCTATGCTAAAAGAACTTATTCAGAAAAGGGGCATGAATTATCGTAAACACTTTCTATACGAGGATAGAGTTCTTGTTGAATCCAAAACATTGCGCTCGGTCACGCGATATGAAGTAAAACTGGACGAATTGGGATCCGATAAGACATATCAGGCCGATAACGTCACTCCCGGCAAAATATCATTTGCGATATTGATCTTATTGCCTTTTCTCTGCTTCGCAGCACAATTGTTCGAGCACAAACTGCAATGGCCTACTCTGGTCTTCCTGACGGTAACATTATGGACACTGGCTTTATTGGGCTATTTCAAACAAAATAAGGATGATGTATTTTTGACCGGGGGAAAAAAGAACCTCGCATTCTATAGAGATGTTCCGAATGAAAAGGAGGTACTAAGATTCATTCAAGCAATCTTAGATACCAAAAAAGAGTTGCTAAAAAAACGCCTGACACGCTTCGACGATCATACACAGGAATTTGAATTCCTTGCAAGACTTAATTATCTGAAGAATAGCGACATCATCACCCAAGAAGAATTTGATGATATTTACAATGATTACAAGATATCAAGGCTGCTATTGTGATTTTCATATCCAACGCTCTCAAACAATAGCAACTCCTCCTTATCACCTGGAAGTGTTACCGTTTCTTTAAGACTAAAGCCTATTTTATTCAATAGCTTAATAGAAGGCTCATTATCCTTTGTTGTTATAGCAACCATAACCTTCAAACCCAAAATCTCTCGTCCATACTTCATCACTGCTGATGCTGATTCAAAGCCATATCCCCTACCCTCATGTTCGGGTAAAAAAGCAAATCCTATATCCACCTGCTCCAACCCCGGTCTTTTAATTAAGCCACAAACGCCAACAGGTATATTGCCATCCTTAAGTTTTGCGAGATAAAGGCCAAAACCATTTTCTTTATAACTTTTCATTGCGCCATTAAGAATATAATTTCCGGCATCTGCTACCGTTTTCACCCCCCTGTCGCCTATATACTTCAACCAACCGGGGCTGTTGAGCAATGCTAAAATAAAGACGGCATCATCCTGTCTTTGCTCGCAAAGAATGAGTCTTTCTGTTTCGAGTATCTTCATGTGTTATTCATATTAAACAACCGCAATTTATTCATATTTATTTCATCAAAATTGAGTAATTTTCAGTAGAATGAACTTTTATGTCAAAACAAAAATTGGTAGTCCTAACCGGTGCAGGTATCAGCGCGGAAAGTGGCCTGCGGACCTTTCGTGATAGTGACGGACTATGGGAGGGATACAATGTGCAGGATGTGGCCACACCTCGAGCCTGGTACCGTGACAAACAATTAGTGCTCGACTTTTATAATATGCGCCGGAAAGATGTACTTGCTGCACAACCCAATAGCGCCCACAAAGGCCTTGCCGAATTGCAAAAACATTTTGATGTGCACATCATCACACAAAATATTGACGACCTGCATGAGCGTGCAGGATCGGAAAAGGTGTTGCACCTACATGGTGAAATCGTAAAAATGCGCAGTGAGAAAAATGAACATAAGTTCTACCCCATCACCACCGATATATTGCTGGGGCAGACAGCCGAAGATGGCAGCCAGTTTCGCCCGCATGTGGTATGGTTTGAAGAGCCGGTGCCTATGATAGAGCAAGCTATACCCATACTTTATGAAGCAGATATTTTTGTGCTTATCGGCACATCATTGGCGGTATATCCTGCGGCGGGCCTTGTGGATTATGTGAAAGAAAAGGTCGTAAAATACGTAATAGATAAACGAATACCACCAGTAAGCAGATACAGAAATATAGTTGCCATTGAAAAACCCGCTACCGATGGCATGCAGGAATTATTATCGATTCTGATATCCTGAACTTCGATGCTTTTATTTGTTAAATAATATCTTAAAATAGAATGAAGGTTTGCTTAACTGCCCGCGCAAATCCATATCCGTAAACATGCTGCTAATAGTGTGTCGCAATAAGGGGCTTTTACTTGCTTTATTCACCACAAAATTGAATAGCCCGGGATATTTGCAAAGGCGCTGCAAAGTAGCACTTATCTTTAATTCATCTCCGAGCCTTTTATATACTACATCGTCATAAACTTCTTTAAGAAAAGAAGCGGAATAATTATTTTGATCAATAGCCTGTTTTATAGCAGCAGCAGCGAGCATACCACTATATAAAGCATTCCCTATTCCTTCACCACTAAAAGGGTCTACAAGGCATGCAGCATCACCGGTGAGCATAAAATTATCTCCTGATAATGGTTGCCGCTGCATAGCCAATGGTAAACCCCAACCCTGAATCTTATCTGCCAACCGGGCATTGGCAAAACGAGGGGCTATCTGCGGATTATTTTTGATAGCGGCCAACATCTGCTCCCGCAAGTTTATTTTCTTTTCTCTTATCCTTTCGGACAAAATACCTACGCCAACATTTGCCATACCATTTGGTAGTGGGAATATCCATAAATACCCGGGCAACATTTCAGGCAAAAAATGCAGCTCGATAAAATTATCATTATGCAATCCCGTTACACCTTCATAGTAGCCCCTTAGTCCAACTGCGTATGTTTTAGGTGCCGTATTTTCGCTGAGATATTTTTTACGCACAATACTTTTATCACCATCGGCGCCTATTAAAACCGGAGCAGTAATTTCATACTCTGTATCGTTATGGGTCATAGATACAGATACTTTCCCGGCAATGTTATTGATCATGCCCACCTTTGCATCCTGGTATATGGTGCAATATGGACTTGGCATTTTTTGAAAAAGAAAGTTATCTAAGATAAGCCGGGGGACTGTAAAGCCTGGGGCCTTTGTGTCCTTAGTTCGGTTTGCAGAAAATGGGATATCCAGCGATTTTCCATTAGGTGCTACAAAAGTTATTCCCCATGAAGGCATAAAATTGTGTTCATCGCCAAGTATTTCGTCCAGCCATTCAGGGTTTGCACGATTGATCACTAAGGCAGTTTTACCGCTGCAGGCATCGCCACAAACTTTATCGCGGGGAAAAATGTCTTTTTCTATAACAATATGAGGTATGTGATTCTTAGACAGGAAAAAGGATGTGCCAGCGCCTGCCGGGCCTGCACCAATAATTATTACTGAAGTTTCCAGTTTTTGAATGCTCATGATCTGTTACATCAAATATAATAGTTGTAAAACACCCCGCGCATATTTTATTTGAAAAAGATCCTGTTAAATATGTTTCAAAAGGGCAGAACAGTTGGTTTTTCTGGCATGATTCTTTTTATAGCATGACTGAACATTTTAAAACTAATTTTATGACTACGATGAAATTTTTATTGTACACAGCGTTGGGAGCTGCTGCAATTCTTTTACTCACTTCAGATAGGGCAAAAGAAATGAGGGATGACCTTGAAGACAAAGCAAAAGAAAATGCTAAACGTTGGAAAGAAAAACTAGCACGTGTTGGAGCAAATGCGGATGGAGTTATTTCTGAACTTCACAAAAGCTAGGCAAGTAAGTACAACAAGCAAGTAAAATAAATAGCAGGTGCGTTACGCACCTGCTATTTTGCATACATGTGATGCGTATATCCCATGAACAATCAATATTTTTTATGCTACTTAAACATCAATTTGGCCGTTAATGGAACGCTTTAAAAAACAAAAAGCCGAAGGAAAACCTCCGGCTAATAAATGATCTTTGAGCATATCAGTTATTTTCACTCTAAGTGCTTGTTATAAATACCTACGGTTTCACCTTTAGCAAGTACATGCCCTCTCATTACATTTTCTATCGAGGGTTTAGTTGTGTTTTTCCCTATTACTAACCTGCAATCAAGGGCGTAAACAATAAAGTGATATTTATGGTTGCCCGATCTTGCACATAAAGGCGTATTGCCGTATTCTTTTGCCGAATTCATACTTTCATGACTACTGCGGAAATTTTCGGGAATAACACCTAGTGTATCAAGGTCCCAAATGATCCAGTAAGTAAAACCACCTTCCGGGGTAGCATTATAATCATGAACTATCAATGTAAGCGATTTAGTGGAGAATACGCGGACAGTGACCCCCTAATTCCGCGCGAAGGTGACCCCACCATTCCGCGTCAAAGTGACCCTCCTTTTCCACGGTAAAGTGACCCCTCTAAAATAGTTGAGTGC
>CAIRZD010000047.1 GCA_903882965.1 uncultured Bacteroidota bacterium | reverse complement strand
CAATAAAAATGAAAATGATAAAATGTAAACTACTGATAATATCGTTGTCATTCTTAGTTGTTGGCTGTGACAATGCAACAACAGAAGAAAATAGAAGTGATAACACTATTCCCGTTGATACGACAGGAGTATATGCGTTGAATGATGCATTTTCATCAAATATGATAAAGGCAGACCGAGAGTACGCTGATAAATATGTGGTAATATTAGGAATGGTGTCTAGAATTTCGAGAGAGCGTGGCTCTGTTTATGTCACTTTAAACGTACAAAACTATGACGTTAAATGTTATTTTTCTGCCGATGATGAAAATGAACTTTCCACACTAGAAATAGGTGATTTGTTAAAAATAAAAGGACTTTGTTATGGAAAAAGAAACAATCCGGAAGACAATGCTTCCGAATATCACGATATTGTAATTGCCAATTGTTCAATCATTGCTAAAATGGCTAAAGAACAGTACATTAATGAAATTGATAGAGTACGTAATAAACATATGTCCACACAATAGAATTCAAACAAATGTCATTATTGACAAACTCATTTCCACTTCATAGCCGAGAAACCTTTGATTGGTTTAGAGATCGGGTGATACACCACCGCTCGAAAGCAAAAGAATTGCACAAATTCCGGGACTATCAAAAAGCGCTTGATTTGCTTGAAGATGTTACCAGCATAGAAACTGAAATCCTGAAAAAATTTGGCTTGCCGGAGACTTTTGAGTTCATGAGCATCATAGACCTTTTCAGTTGGCGTGAAGAAATTGACGATTTTGACATTGAGGAATTGTTTGGAACCCTGAAAGAAACAGCGGAATGCCATTTGCTGTCTGCTGCAAAAAGTGATGTGAAAATTTTGATTGAAGCGAAAGAAAAGCATTTGACGGCGAACGATTTTTTTGCAATGATTGGTGCTGACGCCAACATGTATAACGTCTTTCTGTATGAGACCATGTTTTACATCAATGATTTTGACGCAGATTCCATTCTGTTTGAGATGAAGAAAGGAAACACGATTGCTCCGGAGATGGCTGTAAAAATGAATTCTGCTTTGCTTTTGAAAGGGAAATTGGATGAAACAGCAAAGGAGATTGGATTGCAGTTTTGGGATGAGTTTGTTGAACAGAAAAAGACCGAAAGACAAAATCCTCAGAAAAAAGCCATACAATACATGGACATTGTCCGCAATGGTTTTTATGGGATTTTTCCCACGGATTTTGCATTTGATGAAGGTTTTATTCATTCAATAGAGTATTTTGATGACGAGAACAACACCATCCTTGTCGAATTGGTAACTTCCCTTGATTTGAGCATGCTGCCGATTCTTGTGTACATGCCTTTTGATGAAGTAGTCCGGCTCTTGAAAAAAACGACCAATCATGCAATTGCGGCGAATGTGAGAACCATGCTTTTTGAATGTTTGAAAAGAAACAGCGAGTATGCGAACCGCATCGAAATCAGGGCTTGGCATCGAACATACCTTCATTTTAGAGGGTTTGACTTGACAGTGAAGAAATGCCTCGTTGAAAAAAACGGAATCCCTGTTGAAGAACACAATCTGTATGAAATGACCATGTTTTGAACAAAACTTGAATCCTTATGACAATTGAGCAAAAAACTGAGAACATCACAAAAGGACTGTCGCAGAAAAAAAAGCTGCATTTGCTTTCTGCTTTTGTGGATGAAAGAACCCGATACATAGATAGGGCTTGCATGAAGAATGTGGACAGCTTTCCTGAAAGGATGAATTTGAAGGAATGTTCCATTTCGACCATCAGTTTGCAAACGGACACTCATAACCCTGGGGCAAGGCAGTACCTTTCTTTGGAATTGGCAACTGTGTTGAACACAAATTGGGTGAAGATGACAGTTTGGATGACCTTTGAAGAACTTGAAGATGCTTTGAACCATTGTCCAAATGGAAAGGTCAGAAAGTTTGTTGCTAGTTTCATGGAAAAGCCAGCATTTTTTGGAAGTCTTCCAATTCGGGATTGGTTTGGGTCATACCTGCATTGGAAAGGCATTGACATTGAACTGATTCAGGTGAAAGACCACAAAACACCTAGAAATCAGGTGGATTTGTACACGACAAAAGGGCTGATTGAGTTTCTTAGATGGAAACAGATTTGAGAGCAAGGAAAGGTGGGAGAATTTGCCCGGCAACAGTCAAGTAGTCTTGACCCCACCGACTTGGAAAAATGCACGAAAACAGGTGAAATCGGGGAACCTGCCCCCTTTTTTGAAACTACGGGTGAAAACCTGATTTGAGAGCAAACCGTTTCTAAACCGTTTCTCACGAACAAAACAAAAGCCCCGAATCCTTGTAGAATATGGGGCTTTCGTGTTAAAGGCTTGGTAGTGCGACTAGGATTCGAACCTAGACAAACAGAGTCAGAGTCTGTGATGCTACCGTTACACCATCGCACTGATTATTTCGGAGTGCAATGTTAGCGGTATTTTGCAAAATATGCAAGAAAATAGCGTTAAAATGGCTGAGGGAATTTACTAAATCAGGCGAAAATCTGTTCCAGCGCCCATGCTTTCAGCCGCATTTCTTCCCATTCCTTCTCTGCAATACTGTCGTAGGTAATGGCGCCTCCTGTTTGATAGGACAAATATTTATTTACTTCATTGTAAAAGAGGCTACGGATAATAACATTAAAATCAATATCCCCTCCCGGGGTTATGTAACCTACCGTACCTGAAAAAAGATCGCGCCGGCTAGATTCATATTTATCTATCAGCTGCATTACTTTATATTTAGGAGCACCCGTCATGCTGCCCATAGGAAAAGAATAACGTATTGCGTCTGTGAAATGTATCCCCGCTTTCATAATGCCCGAAACGGTAGATATCATCTGGTGTACCTGAGGAAAAGTATAGATGCCAAAAAGCTCCTCCACATTAATACTGCCCGTTTCACATACACGAGCCAGATCATTTCGCATAAGGTCTGTGATCATTACATTCTCGGCACGCTCTTTTATATCGTTGCGCAGTTGTTCCTTTATCTCATCATCTTTCAGGGTATCTTTATCACGACGCGCAGTGCCTTTAATGGGTTGGGACAATATTTTGTCGCCGATTTTACGAAGGTATCTTTCGGGGCTTGCGCACATCATATACTTATCGATATGCCTGTAATAAGCAGCAAAAGGAGCAGGCGATATGGTATTCAATGCGTTAAATACCTGCAATGGCTCCAGAGATACATTTTCACAATAACCCTCGTTACAAAAATTGATCTCATAACAATCACCATCACCAATATGTTTCCGCAGTTTTGAAATGGCCTCCAGGTATTGCTCTTTTTTAATTACGCTACTGAATTGCAATTTTGGCAAGAGGCCTCCGGCTACAATATCTGTTTCATTGATAGCCTTGTAAATATTATACGGGTCATCAAATGACTCTATGGTAAGGATTGTTTGTGCTGAATTGATATGGCAAACTGTACGTGGAATAAAAAAACCAGCAACCGGAAAACCGGTTGTGCCTGTGTGTGTGGAAATTAATTGTGGTTCAAGTGTATTCTTATAATCATAACATAGATGTCCGAATATCCAATCACTCTTTGCAGTATGTATTTGCTTTAGCTTTAGTAAAATATCGCCATCATCATCATTAATAATATCAGTACCTCCTGCGGCCAGCAGGGATTCATAGCCGATATATGCCGGTTTATAATTATTACTGTCTAAAAAAAGAAAGATGCTGAATTGTTTTGCCCAATTCAGCATCTTTTGTTTTATTGCTATCGCCTGCACTGGTGCAAGGGGAAAGCTAGCTATATGTCTTTGCAATTGCTGCAAGGTTATTTAGAAATCATCATCATCATCGTCAAAACCGCCGCCACCGCCTTCTGCAAAAAAGCCAAGGTCCTTGAATTCATCAAGATCATCGTCATCATCTTTAGCCGATTTCTTTTTTGCAGATTTGGTTTTAGATTTCGGAAGGTCGAATTCTTCAAATTCTTTTTCTATATCGTAATCGTCCTCGTCTTCTTTACCGTAATCATCTTCAACATCTATATCGTCATCATCGTCGTCATCGTCGTCATCTGATTTGCTTTTCTTAGACGCGACTTTTTTTGCTGCCCCTTTTTTAGGCACATCATCAATGTCATCATCATCGTCATCGTCGTCCACCTTTTTCTTTTTAGATACAGGTTTCGCGGCTTTCTTAGAAACGGTCTTCTTTGAAGGGACGTCTAATTCAAGTTCCATATCATCGTCATCAAGAGAATCTTTCTTTGATTTGGAAACCACTTTTTTCGATGCCGGTTTTGCGCTTGCGGGTGCGCTTTTTTTACTTGCGGTCTTTTTATCGGTATTTGATTTCATAGCCATTATGCTTGATGCCGTAAAATTTTAATAGTTTGGTGATATTGCCAAATTTTTTTTGGCTTTAAAAAATATATTTTTTTTAAGAAATAGTCAATAATTGATTCCGTCCGGTACCATTTGAGATATATGCGATCTTAGTTTCGAGATAATTTTCAACAAAATGGCAATAATCTTTAAATACCTGCGGCAATTCATCATATGCGGTACATGAGCTTATTGGCTTATCCCATCCTGCAAATGATTCATAAACAGGCACAATATCCATATCACAAAGGTCGTAAGGTAATTCTTTAGTTTCCTTACCGTCTGCAATATAGGCAACAGCAGCCTTAACAGGATTGAAATTATCCATAACGTCCGCTTTTGTAATGATCAGCTTCGTAACGCCGCTAAGCATTACCGCATAGCGGAGTGCAACAAGGTCTATCCAGCCACAACGCCTTGGCCTGCCGGTAGTAGCTCCAAATTCATTACCGGCCGCTCTAAGGGCCTCTCCCGTCTCATCCAATAACTCGGTGGGGAATGGACCGCCACCTACACGCGTACAATAGGCTTTAGTGATACCATATACTTCGCCTATACTGGACGGAGGCACACCTAAGCCGCTACATACCCCTGCAGCTATTGTATTAGAGGATGTGACAAAAGGGTAAGTACCAAAATCTATATCAAGCATACTTCCCTGTGCACCTTCGGCGAGTACTTTTTTGCCATCTTTAAGATGCCTGTCGAGCCAATATTCCGCATTCACTATCTGTAAAGAACGGATGAACTCTATAGCATCAAAAAATGGTTTTTCCCACTGCTCCCACTCTACTACGTGGCCATACTGGCGCAGCAATTGCTTGTGCTTATGGGTGAGATTATCATATTTATCTTTGAAATTCTTACTTAAAATATCCCCTATCCTCAACCCGTTCCGGCCGGTTTTATCCATATATGCAGGACCGATACCTTTTAATGTAGAACCGATCTTATCATCACCTTTAGATGATTCAGAAGCAGCATCAAGCGCCCGGTGTGTGGGCAATATTAAATGGGCTCTGTGCGATATGAATAACCGCTGCAATAATGATGGGCATAGTGGCAATATCTTATTTATCTCATTTTGCAATGTTACCGGGTCAATGACCACCCCATTGCCAATCAGGTTGAGGCAATGCTCCTGAAATACACCGGAAGGAATAGTATGCAACACTACTTTAGTGCCATTCAAATATAGTGTGTGCCCCGCATTAGGCCCACCCTGGAACCTTGCTATAATGTCATATTGCTGAGCCAGGTAATCAACAATTTTTCCTTTGCCTTCGTCCCCCCATTGCAACCCCAACAAAACATCTATCATGAAACTTCTTTTAGTTATAATTCAATTGTACATCAAAAGTAAAACGTAAAAACTTAAAAATAAAAATTAAAAAAGAAGTAAGGAAAAATGATGAAAATTCAGAAAAAAACAATAAAACGACCTTGTTAGTTTGTTATTTTTTAGTATTATCGGTTTCGTCATTAAAACCCTGTAATGTAGACATAAGTTGCTGCATGGTGCGCTGGTAACCGTTACTGGACCCATCGAGGAATATTGTATTGCCTTTCCCATATTCAGCGAAATGCTTTATAGCATCAGTCCACATAGAAAATAAAATGTATGATGCATCCAGGTTGGCCGTTTCCATTTCTTTTGCGGCATGGGCCATACCTCTTGCAACCTCCTCGCGGAAAAGTGCAACACCCTGGCCCCGCATTTGTGCTGCAGTGCGCTCGGCATCAGCAGATATCTTTATCGCGTTACCTTCAGCTTCTGCTGCCTTAGTCTTTGTTATCAACAACGCCTGGCCTTCATTCTCCGCGGCTGCCTTCAAATTATTTGATGCCACTACCCGCGACATTGATTTTAAAATATCCTCGTCAAAAGTAATATCGTTTATTTGCAGGTCAAGCAAATGATAACCCCAGCTTTCCAGTTGGATGTCTAATTGTTCCTTTACGTGTAGAACGATCTCCGTGCGGAGCAACAATATCTCTGATTGCTTCTTGGTAGCAACGAATGCCCTTACAGCCCCTTCTACAGACTTTACCAACGCCTGTATAAAACTGCGTTCGTCTATAAACTTGAATGCCACATTCTCAATGGTGGCGCTTTCTTCATTACGTACCGAATAAAGCAACATGGCTGTGAAATACACATTCGCCTGGTCTTGCGAAATAGCAGGTATCTTTATTTCCATAGAACGGTTCTGGTACGATACCCTTTTAAATATCTGCTCAATAAAAGGGATACGCAGATTCAACCCCGGACGCAAAATGCGCTTGAACTTCCCGAAAACTGTAATAACGGCAACTGTACCTTGCTGCACTGTAACAAAACTCATCACTAATACAGCGAGGAGTATCACGATAAAAATTAGTCCGGGAGCCATAATTATATAATTTGTTTTGGAAATATACAATTATGTGGGAAATTTGAAGTGGTTTATTTTCTATTCTCAACTTAATAAAGGATTAGGATTAAAACTTCGCCTCTTAAGGAGGGTTAGGGATGTGTAAAAAAGGCTTTTATGGCTAAATTAGTTTTGGATACATCTGCTATGCAAGATGATTTTTTTGCGGATACTGCAATGATCGGGATAGGCACTGCTCAGCAAGGTTATCGCTTTTGCTGGATACTGAACCGACATTTTGATATTAACTTCCTTCGAGACCCGGAACAAAATATTTGCGTGCAAAAAAAAGACAGTAAGTATTACTTCCCGATATATCAATACATTCTACCCAACAGCAGCCACAAATACTTGTTGTATAAACTAAAAAACGGCAATGAATCCCTTTTGCCTGAAACCCGCCAACTTGATTACTTGTGGCTGATACAAACTGCTTCACCTACCGATGATGCCCGGCAAATTGCCGGTGAATTGCGAAACATACCCGATGTGCAACTTGCTCAAATACTGGACCCTGAACAGTTGAAAAACCTCATTAATTTACTTGTATAAGCGATTTGAATAAGGCGTTTAAGGATTCCGGCATTACATGCATGTATTATTTAAATAATAACCCGTACCTGCATAGTATCTATAAAGGGTTTCATCATTACATTGATTAACCACTTTTAACTCGTATAACCTCAAAAAAAAGCGGTTAACTGCCAACTTTTGTTATTTTTGCCGCCACTAATATAATTACATGAATTATCGTAAAGTCAACAACATTACAGGTTGGATCACCGGTGCTATTGCGTTTATTGTCTATTTGAAAACAATGGAGCCCACCGTCAGTTTTTGGGATTGTGGTGAGTTTCTGTCCTGCGCCTATAAACTGGAAGTTGGCCACTCCCCCGGCGCGCCTTTCTTTATGTTAGTACAAAGGGTATGCTCCTTATTTGCTGGGGGCACTGCTACAGGTGCCGCATCAGTCAGTACTTTAGGTACTATTGGCGCAGCCACTATGATCAATGCATTATCAGCACTGACAAGTGCGTTATCAATATTATTCCTTTTCTGGACCATTTCGCATTTTGCTAAAAAATTAATGGCTCCGGATAATGCCGAACCTACCAGCAATCAAACTGCAGCTATCATGGGTGCTGCCCTTGTAGGCGCACTTGCATATACATTTTCAGATACTTTTTGGTTTTCGGCCGTTGAAGCGGAAGTATATGGCACCTCCTCGTTCTTCACTGCTATTACCTTTTGGGCAGTTCTTAAATGGGAAAATGTCGCTGATAACAAACATGCAGACAGGTGGCTGGTACTTATCTCTTACCTGGTAGGGGTATCCGTTTGTGTGCACTTACTGAACTTGCTTACCATACCTGCGATAGGAATGGTATACTATTTCAAGCGCTATAAAGCAACCTATATGGGTACGATAATAGCCTTTATTGTAGGGTGTGTAGTGCTTGGGTTTGTACAATTTGGTATTATACAATATATACCAAAACTGGCATCGGTCTTTGACATTATGTTCACTAACAGCTTCGGGACACCTTTTGATGTCGGTGCTATATTTTTCCTGGTACTGATTTCCGGGATCTTGATATTCCTTTTATTACTTGCAAAAAAGAAAACATGGCATGTACTACATACCGCTGTGTTATGCACTATGTTCATTATCATCGGTTATACCAGCTATTTCTCAGCGATCATCCGCTCCAGAGCAGATGTGCCGATAGATATGACCAACCCTGATAACCCCAATAGCTTCCTCGACTATGTAGACAGGGAACAATTCGGTTCACAACCTATAGTCTTCGGGCCATATTATAATAGCCAGTGGACCTCACTCGATACTACCCGGAGACTTTATGCCCAGACCAAAATAAATGGCAAAGACGTTTATGAAGTAGTAGGTAAAAAAGTAGACCCCATATACGCCGGAGATCAAAGTCACTTCTTCCCCCGTATCTACGATGGCAATGAAGCAGGCCACGTTAATTTTTATAAAAGCTATCTTGGGTTAGGAGATAATGACGATCCTACATTTAAGGATAACATGAAATATTTCTTCGGTTACCAGATGAACTGGATGTGGTGGCGCTTCTTTATGTGGAATTTTGCCGGCCGCCAGAATGATGTAGAAGGCCAGTGCGATCCGCAACGTGGCAACTGGATATCAGGGATACCATTTATTGATAAGATGCGAGGCCTCGGCGACACCGACGAAATGGGGTCCGGTTATAGTGATAATGATGCACATAATAAACTATACCTGCTGCCGTTCATACTTGGTATTCTCGGCCTGGTTTTCCAGTTCAACAGGAACAGGAAAGACGGATTTGTAGTGCTTACCTTATTCTTCTTCACAGGTGCTGCAATAGGTATATATCTTAATATGCCACCGCTCCAGCCACGTGAGCGTGATTATGCTTTTGCCGGGTGTACCTATACATTTGCTATATGGATAGGCTTAGGAGTGCTTATGGTGTACCAATGGTTCAAAAAAATAACAGACAGCCCCGCTGCTGTTTATGGAGCCACGGCTTTATGCCTTGTTGCCGTACCAACTTTGATGGCAAAAGTAGAATGGAACGACCACGACCGCTCTAAAAAGACACTGGCACGCGCTGTTGCATATAATACCCTTTCATGCTGTGCGCCAAACGCCGTATTATTTACATTTGGCGATAACCAGACCTACCCGCTGTGGTATATGCAGGAAGTGGAAGGCTTCCGTAAGGACGTACGCATCATTAATACAAGCCTGCTGGGTATTGATTGGTATATTGACCAACTCAATTACCGCATCAATGATGCCGATGCCGTGCCTATGATTTGGAAAAGAGAAGATTACATCGGCGACAGGCATAATTATATCCAATACTTTGATAACCCCGCGCTTAAAATACCTAAAGACCAGTATTTTAATCTTGCAGATGTTTGCAATTTCATGATCAGCAAGGACCCTGCTAACATGGCAGGCAGAAGAGGTGGCGATGAAGTAAATTATATGCCAATCAAGAACTTCTTTGTACCATCACTTAATAAGGAAGAATTGATAAAAAGAGGGCTTGTAAATGCGGGAGATACTAATCGTGTTTCTACAGAAATGAAATGGGCATTTCCTAAAGGAACCGCCTATAAAGGCGATCTGGCTATTCTAAATATAATAGCAGCAGTTGCAAATGATGGCTGGAAACGCCCGTTATATTTTGATGCTGGCCTGCGCACCGGCGACTATGGCGGTACCGGCGACTACCTGCACATGGAAGGCCTCGTTTATCACCTAATGCCTTTCAGATATAAAGATTCAATAAAGATAAACTCGCAGGTCCTTGGCACAATAAACACGGAGAAAGGGTATGACCTGTTTATGAACAAATTCATATGGGGCGGGGCTGAAAGAAATGATGTGTACTTTGATGAGCCAAATCGCCATGAGTTTGTAACATACCGCATGGACGGCTCGTTCCTGGCCAACCAACTGACTACTGAAGGCAAAAAGGATAAAGCCATACAGGTACTTGACAAAGTAATGGCAGGCATTACGGAACATTCTTATTCATATGACTATACCGGGTACTTTATAGCCGCTGCCTACTATAGGGCAGGAGCTCTGGGCAAAGCCGATAGCCTCACTAATAAGATCATCCGTAATGCAGAGACCGATATTACCTGGGCAGCTTCACTTCCGGAAGACAGCAGATCAGCTATGAGTGATGATGTGAGACAGCAGATCCAGATACTACAGTCATTAGGCCAAATGGCTTACCAGGCAGGTGATAGTACCATGATCAGGACAATTAGCAATAAGTTCCGAGCATTGGAACCGAAATTAAAAGATATACCCAATTTACGCAGCGCTCCCCAGCAAGGCGGCGGTGGTGGAGATGAACAATAATAATCTTTGTGAAACGTAAATAAAAATGCCCGGAATTCCGGGCATTTTTATTTCACCTAATGCGAGCACACCCGGCATGTAATTTCTCAATAAGTTGAATAACTTTGAGCAATTCATTTATTATGCACAAAAGCACTTTAACTAAAATAGCCCTTATTTTACTTGTAATATGCGCTACAAACGCCTGCTTTGCACAGGATACATTAGGCAAGAAACAAGATACATTAGCGGATAAATTTCCCAAGGCGATATTAGTCCAACTAAGATCTGAGCATAACAGAATTACGGCGGCAACAAAAGAAAGGAAATATAAAGAACTGGAAATAATAAAAAATGACGCTGTCAATGTTACATCCAGAATGATAGCCGATTTCAAAGATAACTTTACTTTTTGCCCGGTTTATTATTATATGGATACTAACCTGGACCTGGTAAAAAACAGGGTTTTTAAGGGAGTACTTTTCAATGCTGACAGCACCCCGGCAAATGACCTTGTGATCAATGATACCAGTAAGGATTATTTAATTGTCTTTTATGGTTACCCTACTTCCCAAGCAAGAACAAGAGATGTAGTTCCTGATACTACTCGCAGGATGGAGTATACGGACTATAAAATGCCAGCTTGGGAAAAGATTATAGATACAACGGGTAACAGATACAACTCCGGAGAGCCTATGGGAAAGGGGCTTATTATTAACAATTATAAATTTAAACAAGTCTCCTATTTATATAAACTGGAATACCAGAACCTGATATTCAAATTAAGAAAGAAAAGTAAAAAATATATCTACTTATCCAAGCATTATGAAATAGAGTATTTCCCATTTGCTGAAGTACTGAATCAAAAACTAATAGCACGGGAGAAAAAGATACGCATCAGCAATTATGCTGGGGTTCCTCCTGCAGCATTAAAAGACATCCTGTTACAATAAAAAAAGCCGGGAGTATCCCGGCTTTTTTTAATGTAACTTATTTATCTGGTATCAATTATCTGTTCCCATTTTTTTAAGCATTCTTGCATGCTGACGAATCGCGAAAACAAAAGTAGGCATTACTTTATATGGCAACCCATACTCCTCAGCTGTTCTCTTAACTATTTTAGCTATCTGGGGATAATGCACATGAGAAATGTGTGGAAAAAGGTGATGCTCTACCTGGTAATTAAGGCCCCCTACGAACCAGAACACCCAATGACTACGTGGCGAAAAATCACTGGTTGTTAATAATTGATGGATTGCCCAGCTATTTTCCATTTTCCTATCTTCAGAAGGAAGTGGAAAATCAGATGATTCTAAAACATGAGCTAACTGGAATATTAAAGAAAGTCCAAGGCCAGCAGTAAAATGCAGCACAAGGAATCCAGCCACTACATATTGCCATGGCATACCGGAGAAAATAATAGGCAATACGAGTACATAACCAAAGTAGATAACCTTGTATATGCTTAATTCTATCAGTGCTTTTCTCAGGGATATTCTTTCTTTCTTCAATAATCCCCTCTTCTCATAAATAAAAAGAAGACGATAATCTTTGTAAGTAACCCATTGAAGTGTAAGCAAGCAATAGAGAAACCAGGCATATATATGCTGAAAACGATGCAGTTTGTGTTTTTTACTATGTGGAGAGAAGCGCATTAAGCCTCCAACTTCTATATCCTCGTCAAGACCTTCAATATTGGTATATGTGTGATGCAGGATATTATGTTGTATTCTCCAGGTAACATCATAACCGCCTACCACATTTACAATGTCGCCAATTATTTTATTTACTGTTTTATTACTTGAATAAGATCCGTGATTAGAATCATGGTGAACAGAACAGCCAATGCCCACCATACCTAGGCCCATTAAAAACCAGAGGCCGAAAAACAAGTAAGGGCTAACAGCACCAACACCGAAAATGATAAGAAAACCCGGAATAAAAAACAAGGATAACATCGCAACAGTCTTCAAGTATAATCCCCTGTTACCGGTAGGTGCTATATTATTTTGCTTGAAAAAGTCATCTATATTTTTCTTCAGTGTATCATAGAACCCCTCTCCATTCTTAGGTGCGAAACGCACAATATTCAATTTACTCACCTTATTTATTGATTTTAAAATATACGCGAAGGTAACCTATTATATTTATTCAATCTAAATATTTGTGTTAAATATGCCTTTATGCCAACTCTGGCTTATCCTGATTACTTCAAAGAATCATATTTTTTCTTCATCTCGGTAGATTTATCAAGCTTACTCTGAGTAGCATAAACCCTGCTTAATGCCAGCAGTGTAGACTTATACGTTCTCATATCTTCCCCTTTCAAACTACTTTCTTTTGCCGAAAACACTGAGTATGCTTTCTCAAAATAAGGTGCGGATTTAATAAACATTGCATCGCGTTTTCCTTTCAGGTCATCATATTTTTTCAAATCTGCCGCTGAAGACCCGGTAATCGCATTCATTTGTTCATTTATATCTGTAGCCTCATTGAAATATAAAGCGCCGAAATTATAATTATACCCGCCGTTCTCAGGAGATAATTTTATTGCACGTTGAAATGCATCTTCCGCTTTAGCGGTATATTCAGCAGCATTTGCAGGCTTTTTACCATCTTTAGGATTTGCAAGACCTAAATAAGTAGTGGCGATGTTAAATAAAAGATCTGAGTTGCTGGGATCCTTTGCCGAAGCTTCTTCCAGTTTTTTGATCAATTCATCCTGCTTACCAGATGCTATATAATAATTCAGTTCGTAATTCCTCAGAGTCACATCTTCAGGAAAAGCGGCTCTCCCCTCTTCTATCACAGTATATGCGTTTTTAGTATCTTTTTGTTTATTATATGCATCTACCAGGCATTGGTAAACAGAAGGTGTCTTTGTGATAGGATTATTCTTCACATTTGTAAGCATTGGGATAGCCTCGTCGTAATTAGTGCTGTAATATGCACTATTTGCCATTGTAAGTGAAGCATCTGCAGCTACGGTGTCATATTGCTTAAATATTTCGGGCGGCAATTTGTCGAATCTTTTACCCATGTCATGCACCTTTAGTACATTTTTCATGTCGTCTATGGCATCGGCAAATTTTTTGTCGTTATATGCTTTTACACCATCATTATAATAAAGGGCAGCACAATACAGCAGCAACTGGTCAACGGTGTTTTTTTCATAATCAGCCTTAACTGATACCAATTTGTTAAGCGTCTGAAAAGACTCTCGATATGGGTTGGAGCTTTTATATTTATCCACACTCTGTAAAGCAATATATATCTGTGCTTTTGCAAACAAAGCTTTTGGCTTTTCTTTCGTTTCAGGGCTGGCCATTGCCTTATCAATATCTTCTTTTGCCTCATCATAATTTGGTGGGTGTGCTCCAATAGCCACATTAGCTGATGTTACATATTTATCCTGTGCTATGCCTGCAAAAGATATTCCAAAGGTTGCGATAATCAGAATTATTTTTTTCATTGTTGTATTGTTATGATTGCAAATTGCGTTTTTTATTTCATTTTTAATAACTTATAGTTTATTCTTCAGGTGCAGCTTCTGCATCCGGAGCTACACTTTCAGTTTCATCATTTTCAGTTTCTTCTTCTTCCTGCTCAGCAATACGCGCTATTGCAGCTATCTTATCCCCTTCATCTATGTTTATCAGTTTCACACCCTGGGTAGCCCTGCCGGCCTCACGTATCGCTGATACCTTCATGCGTATGGTAACTCCTGATTCACAAGTTATCATCAGATCATCCGTCTCTTCTACACCTACAAGGCCAATGAGTGCACCGGTCTTTTCGGTAACATTGATCGTTTTTACACCTTTTCCACCCCGGTTAGTAACCCGGTAAGAAAGCAGGTATTTATCATCGTCTATCTGAACAAGATTATATGGTTCATCAACCGCTTCTTTTTCCGCATTTTCCTCTTTTTCAATTTTCTCAAGGAATGGGGTACGTTTACCCAGGCCTTTCTCTGACACAACAAGTACCTGCTTCTTCACATCGGTCTTATGCACACATATCATACCTATCACTTCATCCTCTTCATTTTCAAGCTCTATCCCAAATACACCTATTGCGCCACGGCCGGTAGAACGTACTTTTTCCTGCGGGAAACATATAGCCCTGCCAGACTTGATCGCCATCATGATATAATAATCTTCCTGCGTAAGCGATACATCAAGGAGTTGATCCCCGTCTTCAATAGTTATGGCAATGATACCGTTTGCGCGCGGGCGGCTGAAATCAGCCAGTTTGGTTTTCTTGATAATACCCTTCTTGGTACACAACACTACGAAATGCGAATTGATAAACTCTTCATCCTCCAGCTTAGGCACATCAATTACCGTACGTATTTTATCATCTGTCGGTATTTGTATCATATTCTGTATCGCCCTTCCCTTACCATTCTTATCTGCCTCCGGTATCTCGTACACTTTTAGCCAGAAGCACCTGCCCTTTTCTGTAAAGAACATAAGCGTATGATGGGTAGAAGCAATAAATAAATGCTCTATGTAGTCAGCATCCCTTGTTTTGCCACCCATAGCGCCACGGCCTCCACGGCGCTGTGCACGGTATTCGGCAATGGATGTGCGCTTGATATAACCAAGATGCGAAACCGTAATTACCACGTCTTCTTTCTCTATCAGGTCCTCAATGCTCATTTCATTAGCCATGTATTGGATCTCACTCTTACGCTCATCACCAAACTTCTTCTGCACATCCAGTAATTCATCTTTAATGATCTGGTAACGCAGACTTTGATTGCCCAATATTTCTTCCAGGTGCGCTATAAGTTTCATGAGTTCGGCATGTTCTTCACGTATTTTTTCGCGCTCCATACCGGTAAGGCGCTGCAGGCGTAACTCCAATACTGCTTTGGCCTGAATCTCGCTCATCGCAAACTGGGTGATCAAACCATCCTTTGCTATTTCGGGATTAGCCGAATTACGTATTAATCTTATTACCTCATCCAGGTGATCCAGTGCAATCAGGTAACCCTCCAGTATATGTGCACGTTTCTTAGCTTCTTTAAGTTCATAATTCGTGCGGCGCACTACTACCTCATGGCGGAAAGTAATAAACTCAGATATCAGGTCCTTTAGATTCAGTGTGCGTGGGCGGCCATTAACCAGCGCCACGTTATTGATACCGTAAGAGGTCTGTAACTCACTGTATTTATAAAGCTGGTTGATAACTACCTGTGCCACAGCATCCCTTCTCAATTCCACGACTACACGTGTGCCTTCTTTATTAGATTCGTTGCCCACATGCGTTATACCGTCAATGATCTTATTGTTTACCAGTGAGCCTATCTTTTCAGCGAGTGCATCACGGCTTACCTGGTAAGGAACTTCTGTAATGATTATAAGTTCTTTACCGTTTTTTTGTGTTTCCACAGTCACCCTACCACGCAGCACTACCCTGCCCCTGCCGGTATGCATACCCTGCTTAATACCCTCAATGCCATATATGATACCGCCTGTAGGAAAATCGGGCGCTTTCACATACTTCATCAGTTCGTCTATCGTTATTTCATTATTGTCAATATACGCCAGGCAACCGTCTATTACTTCAGTAAGGTTGTGCGGCATCATATTGGTAGCCATACCAACTGCTATACCGGATGATCCATTGAGCAACAGATTAGGCAAGCGAGTAGGTAATACGGTTGGTTCTTCCAGCGTATCATCAAAGTTGAGCGAGAAATCTACCGTCTCCTTCTCAATATCTTCCATCATTGCCTCACCAAGCCGGAGCATACGCGCTTCGGTATAACGCATTGCTGCCGGATTATCACCATCCTGAGAGCCAAAGTTACCCTGGCCATCCACCATCATATAGCGCATGCTCCATGGCTGTGCCATACGCACCATTGCATCATAAACAGAAACATCACCGTGTGGGTGATACTTACCGAGCACTTCCCCAACTATACGGGCACATTTCTTATGTGGTTTGTTGAAGGTATTGCCCAGTTCATGCATGGCAAAAAGCACACGGCGGTGCACCGGTTTCAAACCATCACGCACATCAGGCAAAGCACGGCCCACGATCACCGACATAGAATAGTCGATATAGGCCGTTTTCATTTGCTCCTCAATATTTATTTGTATTATTTTATTAGATTCATCAGGGGTTTCCTGTGGTAAAATTTCTCCGTTGTCTTGAGCCATAATTGGTGTTAAAATAAGATGCGCAAATATAGGGCTTTAAAGCGGTATTTTCAGGAGAAATTACAACTATTCTGAACGTTGAAAATGATGTGTTGATAACGATGTGGAATACTTATAGATCACATAAGATATACATATTATTAAATTACATAACAATTACTACCTTTACCCGTAAATCTGGCAAAATGAAAAAACTGATTACACTACTTTTCACTATAATAATTACCTATTCTGCGCATGCCCAAATACCCAATCCAAGCTTTGAAAACTGGGATGCTTCTGCAGGCTATAATGTACCAGTAGGATGGAAAACCGCCGATTCTGTAACAAACCTAGTCGGAGTACTTACCTGTGAACAGGGTACCCCGGGGTTTTCAGGGAGTTATTACCTAAAGCTGACGTCCAAAAACATACCTGCAACCAGCGGTGCAGCAGCAGGAATAGCAGTAAGTGGCAATATTGATTTCACAACTTACCTGCCAACATCGGGTTTTGCATTTAGCGGCAGACCATCCAGCCTAACCGGCGAATGGCAATATGCATCATCTGCCGCAAATGATAGCGGTGTTATCGCAATCGGCTTAACCAAATGGAACAGTTCTTTACAAAAACGGGATACTGTGGGTTATGCCGATTATAAATTAACCGGCTCCGTTACTACATGGACACCTTTCAGCGTTCCGATATACTACCTTACAGGAGAATATCCGGATACAGCGATCATATACCTGGCTTCAAGTGGGGTAAACGCGGCTAACGGCAGTTACCTGTATATCGACACTTTAGCGTTCTCGGGAAGTGTACCTACAGGTGTAGCCTCAATAAATAACACTCACCCCTTAATATCCCTTTACCCAAATCCTAACAGCAGTTTATTTACTGTAAACATATCATCCGATGTTACAGAAATGACACAGATCATTATCACCAATATGTTTGGTGATAAGGTAAAAGAAATTACTACTTCTACCAATACCTCTGTTGATATTCAGCTTAATGAGTCCGCAGGCATTTATTTCATCAATGCAACTACGGCCCATGCTAAGCTAAGTGAGAAAATAACTATCATTAAATAGAACACTAAAAACAGCTTACATCATCCCTTTCACAAGGTTACCAAGCTTTTTCAAAGCTCTGTCTACCTCAGGCGTCCACTGCATGCCATAGCTCAGGCGCATACAATTCTGGTAACGGTCCTGCAGGGTGAACATGGTCCCCGGAGCTATACTTATTTTATGGTGCATTGCTTCCTGGTATAGCTGGTAAGTGTCTATTTTTTTATCTAACTCCACCCATAAAATAAAGCCGCCTTTAGGAGAAGTCAGTTTGATACCGCCGGGGAAATATTCCCCTATCGCACGCATGAACTGCAGGCTATTGGCATGGAGTGTTTGGCGCAACTGCCGCAGATGATGCTCATAGCGCCCGGTGGCAAGAAAACTTCCAATTGCCACTTGCTGCGCTGTGGCACTGGTGATACTATGGTATAATTTCAGACTTTTTACTTTTTCTAAATATTTGCCCGGAGCTACCCATCCTACCCTGTAACCGGGTGCCAGCGTCTTCGATATAGAACTGCACCATAACACATTGCCCTCCTCATCAAAACTTTTACACGATTTTGGCCTGCTCTTACCAAAATACACATCACCATACAGATCGTCTTCTATTAGCGGAACACCATGTCTTGATAGTAATTTTACAAGCGTTTCTTTCTGCTCATCAGGCATACAATACCCCAGCGGATTGCTGAAATTAGTAACAAAGAAACAGGCTTTAATATTATATAGCCGCAATGCTTTCTTCACATCATCCGGATCTACTCCGGTATCCGGGTCTGTAGGTAATTCCAACACTTTCAGTCCAATACTTTGTGCAAAACGTAACATCCCAAAATATACAGGGCTTTCAACAGCGATCATGTCGCCCGGCTTTGTTAATGCCATGAGGCAATAAGATATCGCATTCATACAACCCGAAGTTGTCACCAGGTCATTAGCCTGTAAATGCCCTCCCCAATGAATAGACCACCGTGCCACCTGTCTGCGTAATAAATCATTACCCTGCACCTGCTCATATGACGTGCCGTTGCCGGGCAAATCACGCAATGCCTGCATCATCGATTTATTCAGTTTTGCCAATGGTAATATTTCAGCAGAAGGCACACTTAAAGAAAAAGGTATGAAACCGGGCATTGAAAAATTGTCATACACTTCGCCTATTATTGTTTCCACATTTTTGGTCTTCACCATTTGTAGTGGATTGCTCTTTTCTATCTTTTGCGGAAAACGGGATGGGTTGAACCTGACATAATAACCCGATTGCGGGCGGGATTCTATCAATGCTTTTCCTTCCAGGTGATAATACGCCTGCAAAATAGTGCTCACGCTTACCCCATGCTCCTTGCTGAGCATACGCACAGATGGCAGTTTATCACCTATTTTCAATACCTGATCCATTATTTGCTGCTCTATCGTTTCTGCAATGCGCAGGTACAGATGCTCATTTTTGTTGCTGGTTATTGTTTTCATAAAAAAACTGTTATGGTCAAAATTACAGAAATTGTATCTGTTTTGTTTTAAAAAT
>CAIRZD010000046.1 GCA_903882965.1 uncultured Bacteroidota bacterium | reverse complement strand
TGGCCAGGCGCGTCTCCACCGCCGCCAGCAGGCGCTCCTCGCGGTGGCGCAGCTCTCGCGCCAGCTCAGTCTGGGCGGCCTCGCGTTCGCGTATCGCGGCGCGTGCCCGAGACTCGGCTTCCGTGGCGCGTGTCTGTGCCTCGTCCCGCTCGCGCTCGCAGGCGGCGAGCTGCTCTCGGTTGCGCGCCAGGCGGTCGTCCACACCCTTCAGCCGCCGCGCTTCCACGCGGACGTCGCGCACCTGCTGCTCGAGGTTCTCCCGCGCGTCCTGCCACGCCTCGCGTGTGACCGGCGTAGCAGCAGCAGCCTCTGTGCCGGCCCCCTCCAGCAGGCGGGCCAGCGCCTCGCGCAGGCGCGTAGCCGCGGCTTCCGGATCGATCGCCACGAAGACCGGTTCCTGCCGCAGCCAGCGCGTGGCCAGTTCGCGCACCTCGGCGCGCTCGTCCACCAGCATGGCCAGCAGCAGCCGCGGGCCGCCGAAACGCGCTGCCAGCTCGTGGCGCAGGTCTGCCAGGGCACCAGTGGAGAGGAGCCCGACCAGCGGGCGGTTGAGCGACCGGGCCGCGAGCTGGCGGCGCAACGCGTCGGAAACCGGCGCGGCACCGGTGGCCAGCTGGCAGGCACGAGCGCGGAGCGCGGCCATGTTGCTGGCGCGGAACCCGCCGCCCTGGAAGGCGGGATCGGTGTGCGCCAGCGCCGCAAGGTCGTCGGCAGACCCGGCGTCGATCACGCGGCGCAGTTCGTCCTCGATCTCTGGCGTAAGCCTGCTGTCCGGGTGCAGGGACATATCACCACTGGTATCCGAGGGCGGTCAGGAAGGCGCGGGTAATCACCATATGCCCGGTCTGGTTGGGATGAATGCGGTCCCACGCCAGCGAGGCCGGATGCTGGCGTCGGAGGATGCGGTCGAACGCGGCCTGCAGGTCCACCAGCACGGCGTCGTGGCGTTTCGCAAGCTGTTTCACCACGGCGCCGTACGCCTCCATACGCCGGCGCATGGGGTCGCGGCGGTTGGGCTCGATAAAGTACGGCGTCATCAGGACCAGCCCGGACAGGCCCGGCCGCGTCCGCCGCAGCAGCTCCTCCAGCGTGCGCTCGTACTCCCGAAGGCCCACGTGCGTTTCCTTCATGCGCGGCAGGTCGAACTGCCGCCAGACGTCATTGATGCCAATCAGGACTGCCAGCCAATCGGGCTGGATCGCCAGGACGTCGCGGTCCCAGCGTTCCTTCAGGTCGCGCACCGTGTGACCGCTGCAACCGACGTTTGCCACGCGGATGCGACGCTCGGGATAGGTCGCGCCGAGCAGCGCTTCGACCTGCGTGACGAAGCCGCGGCCGAGTGGATCGAACAGCCCCTCGGAAACCGGTTCCTTTGTCCGGCCGGCGTCGGCAATGGAGTCGCCGATCACAACCAGTTTGCTTCCCTTGGCAAGTTTCATGGGCCATCGCCTTTCCCGAGACGGGCCGAGTATAGCATCATTCCCCCGCCAGGTGGTTGCGCACCTAGTCGCGTACGCCGTCCTTGAACTCGCGGAACGAGTGCCAGCAGCCGGCGAATCCGTTCGAGAATCGACCGCCCGAAGCATTGAAGATCGAGTCGAACGTGTCAAGGAGAAGGCTGGAAAAAGGCGTCTGGGTCGTAGCCCCGGATGTACAGAGATTCAGCAGGTCCGCGGCTTTGAGGAACACAGGAACCTTGCCCGAATCGACCAGAACCGCTACAGTTTTTGAAAAATTGAATGTGGGGTTGTTTTGTCGCACTTTTCCACCCAAGGATGTTTATGATGCTCCGTTTCGCCTGGCTCGCTTGGTTCACATGCGCAGGCGTTCTGGCCACCGCCACGCCGACTCCGGAAGGCGGCGTTCTGATCGTTCCTCCGCACGCGATTGCCACAATGCGCAGTCCCTCCGCCTCGTCCTGCGGGACGCTGATGCGCGTGCCGGTCGAGGGCCAGCCCTTTCCCGAGGCCCTGCGCTGCGAAGTCGCCGCCCGCCCCGACCCACCCTGGGCCATCCAGTTTCAGTTCCGCACCACGCGCAACGTCCAGAAAGGCGAGGTGCTCTGGGCGCGCTTCTACGCCCGCACGCTCAGCGCCAAGAACGAAACCGGCGGCGGCCGCGTTGGCGTGATCTTTGAGAAAGCCGGGCCGCCCTACGACAAGGCGCTCAGCTTCGATCTCGGCCTCGGCCGTGAATGGAACGAGTATTTCCTGCCGTTTAAATCCATCAGCGCCTACGAGGCCGGCCAAGCCAGCGCCGGTTTCCACCTTGGCACGCAGATTCAAACTGTCGAGATCGCCGATTTCGAAGTCTACTCTTTCGGCCCCACGTACGACATGGCGAAACTCCCGCGCACGCGGATCGTCTACGAGGGCCAGGCGCCCGACGCGCCGTGGCGCACTGCCGCTGCCGCACGTATCGAGCAGCTGCGAAAGGGCGACCTCACGGTCGTTATTGCCGACTCGGCGGGCCGCCCCGTGCCCGGCGCCCGGATCACCGTGTCCATGCGGCGCCACGCCTTCGCCTGGGGTTCCGCCGTCACAGCGAAGGACCTGCTGCGGCAGGATGCCGACGGGGACCGCTACCGTGCCGTCGTTGAAAAGACCTTCACGCGCGTCGTGTTTGAAAACGACCTCAAATGGCCGGTCTGGGACACCCCCGCCAACCGCGCCAACACCCTTCGCGCCGCCGACTGGCTGCGCACGCGCAACATTGAGATCCGCGGCCACAACCTCATCTGGCCCTCGTGGCTCAACATGCCGCGTGACGTCATCACGCTCAAGGACAACCCCGAAGCCCTCCGCCGGCGAATCACCGCGCACATCGCGGACGAGGTCGACGCCTGGAAAGGCCGCCTCGCGGACTGGGATGTTATCAACGAGCCTTACAGCAACCACGACGTGATGGACCTGCTGGGAAAAGACGAAATGGCCCGTGGTTCAAGCTCGCGCGCCAGCACGACCCCAACGTGCGCCTCACGCTGAATGACTACGCGATTCTCTCCGCCTGCGGCACGGATGGGCATCACCAGGACCATTTCGAACAGACGCTCCGCTTTCTCAAAGAGCGCGGCGCGCCCATCACCGGTCTCGGTCTGCAGTCGCACTTCGACGGCACGCCCACGCCGCCCGAGCGGATGCTTGCGATCCTCGACCGCTTCGCCGCGCTCGGGCTTGATATCTCCATCACCGAACACGACATCGACACCACCGACGAACAGCTGCAAGCCGATTTCACGCGCGAGAAGGAAGAAAATACTGAAAGAAGCAAAAGGCTTCTATGGTAAACGTAAAAACGTATATACCGTTGCCAAAAACGTATTAGAGAAAGGTCAGGGCTATATGTATGTTGGCCGTAAGTTGAAGAAACGCGATTACCGTTCTTTATGGATCGTGCGTATCAACGCTGCAGTACGTGAAGAAGGCATGAGCTATTCACAGTTCATTGGCAAGCTCGCTGCTAAAGGCATCGATCTTAACCGCAAAGTACTTGCTGACCTGGCTATGAACGAGCCGGAATCCTTCAAGAAACTGGTTGCAGAAGTAAAATAGTTATTATCATATTTATATAGGATAGCCGGCCTTTAGGTCGGCTATTTGCGTTTAATTATTGCTTTCTTTTGTTTTGTCTCTCCGGCAGGGAGGAATCTTCTCAGCGCTCACTCCACCTCACCCTCTCCCCCGGAGAGGGCCGGGGTGAGGCCTCTAAAATATCTGCATCCTCACAGCCAAACAGACGTCATTGGCATGTACAAAGAACTCAAGAAATGCCGTTTTAAATGTCTGGTTGATCTATAATTTATTTCCTTAAATTTGTAAAAAGGCAGCATTATGACAGCAGCAATGAAAAGAGACCACTTGCTCACTTATCTGGCAGAGGCAAATGAAAAAAAAGTGACTGCACTTTATTCACTGCTTGAAGACGAAATTAAAGAAAGTAATACCGCTCCTGCTTTTACCGAAACACAACTGGAAATTATCGAAGAACGCAGGGCCGCTTTGTTAAGTGGAAAGGATAAAGGCATCGATTGGCAGACAATGCATAATAATATCAGGAAAAAGAAAAAAGTCGCCTGATGAATTACAACCTCATCTTTAATTCACAGGTTGAAACAGATGTTGGGGAGGCTTATATCTGGTATGAAGCCAGGCAGGAAGGTTTGGGCGAACGTTTTTTAGAAGAATTGGTTATATGTTATAATCAGTTGGAAGTTCATCCAGGTTATTATGGTAGTGTTGTTAAAAACTACCGCAGGGTTACATTAAGGCATTTTCCGTATATTATTGCTTTTGAAATTGTAGCCAATAAAGTATTTGTTTATGCTGTTTTTCACAGTAGCCGCAACCAAAAGGCAATACTAAAAAGGAAAAGATCAAAATAAATAGCCGCTTTTTTCTCCATTATCGTTTGTTCTTATATTATTGATATTATTTTCCAACACTAAGAGGGATCTCACTGCGCTCATTCCACCTCACCCTCTCCCCCGGAGAGGGCCGGGGTGAGGCCTCTAAATAGGTGTATACACTTCTCAATACATCTCAAAACCCCATCCTAACTTTACTTCAACTGCATCCATATAAGCTTTGCGGTACTTTGCGATTTTTCTTTGCGCTCTGCGTGAAAAAATTTTCAACAGAAAAAGCTCTTTGAAATCAACTGGACGAAATCAGGTAAATCTTTTAATAAGGTAAACCTGCCTGGCAGCAGGCAGGTCATGGTTCAGACATTACAAAAATCACGCGTGATAAAAACGAGATAAAACTGAGATAAACCACGACATTTTGGGACATTCTGCGACAACATTAAATATGAATATTTACAATAAATAGATAGCCTAAAAATGCAACAAAAAATGACCCGCTAAAATGAATGTTGATCAAAATTCATCCTTAACTATACAGAAAAGCATAGCTCAGCCGAAATATTCAACATCAGATCAACTCAAAATGACACTTATATTAAAAATGCTAATTTTAAATGAAAAATTATTTTTACCCGCACCCAAGATTTATCCCCCAATACTCGTCTATAATAGTAAGAGTGGTTAGTGCGGATGGTAAAAGGCGCATTTTTAAATAGCAACAACCTATTGAGAGTTCTTAAAATGGAATGTGGTATATACAAGGCGGTAATGGCCAAAACCCTGTATAGTACAGCCCCTGAAAACACTATTATTATATTAGAAACTACAGGAATCAGTGCAATGACGTTAAATGAAACAGTATATGACAATTTTTTAGTAAATTACTATTTATAAGGCCAGGCGCTTCAGGGTTTTGACCTTTGACTTTTGACTTAATCTTATGCCCGCATATTCTGAACAGGAAATCATAGCAGGGTGCCGGAAAAAAGACCGGGCATTACAGGAACACCTGTATAAGGTATACTATAGCATATTCCTGAAGGTATGCGCAAGGTATGCAAAGAATATGCAGGATGCGGAACAGCTACTTAATGATGGTTTCCTCAAAGTGTTCACGCAGATAGATAATTTTAAAAATGCCGGCTCTTTCCCTGGCTGGATGCAACGGATAATGGTTAATACATGCCTCGATTATTTAAGGAGCACCTCCCTTAAGGAAGAAATGAGTATGCATGTAAAATCCATACCCGCCGAAGAAAGTAATATTTCAGTAAGCAATGAAGCGATAGAGCATATGGAATTTAAGGAACTTGTGAAAGTGATACAGGCACTACCCGCTATGACAAGAACCGTATTTAACCTTTTTGTTTTTGAAGGTTACAACCATAAAGAAATATCAGAACAGTTGGAAATAAGCGAAGGTACTTCTCACTGGCATGTGCACCAGGCGAGAAATACACTCCAGAAGAAAATAATAAAAAGTGAACAACAAAAAGTGACGTATGAAGCCAAAAGAATTTGACGAACTGATCAGGCAAAAATTTGATCAGAACGACTTTGCTTACAAGTCCGGTAACTGGGACTCGCTCGCAGAGAAGTTGGAAGGCAGTGCGAAAAAACGCAGGGTAATAATGTGGTGGTGGATACCACTGGCAGGTATGGCTGCATCTGTAGCTCTGGCTATGGGCAGTACCTCCTTGTTACAGCATGGTATATCCTTGCCAACAAATGCAAAAACGGAACTTACTCACATCAGAAAATCTTCGCAATTGGCTCCTAAAGCAGCCAGCCAAACAACAATCGAAATCTCTTCGCACAAAGAGATAGCATATGCTTCTGCAAATAATAATAACAGTAAAGAAAATAACAAACAGGATAAAAACAAACAGGATAAAAATGTAAGCGAATGGTTTCATGTGAGATTAAACCAGGTTTCTTTACAAACGGCGCATGAACAAAATGAGGGATTCAGTTTCCTTGCAGGGGGCACGAATAATAAAGTAAAAGCCCAGACTAAAAAGATAGATGTGGCTGTAAAAGAAGGCTATAATACTTTTAAACAGGAAGAAGAAACAGTAAAGAAAATACCTACGGTATCAATTACTTTATTGGGTGGCTATAACTCTGGCGGCCAGAATACCGGTTATACGGCAGGTGCTGCCATACGCAGGATGCTTAGCGATAAGGTGTATATAGAGAGCGATGTAGCATTTACAAGTAGCAGTAATTCTGAATCAATTCCCAATGCCACTTATAATCCGGTTAGCGTTGGTAATGGCGGCGGTGCAAATATTTCTGGTGCCAGGACTAGCGGTGCAAGAACTACCGGTACGGGAATTACCGGCGCCAGAACTACTGGCTCGGGAACCACAACCATCAATTCTGAGAGAGATCAAAATACTACTTCAAATAACAGTAATAATATAGTATGGGAGCCTGACGTGAAAAATTATAATGAGAATTATAACATTTACTATGCACAGGTAAGCCCGGCCATAGGTTTTAAAATTATTAGTCGTGTGTCGATAGCCGTTGGCCCTGATTTTCAGCAAATGCTTGTTGATAAAAGACCGGCAATTACAGATAATGTTGACCGTGGTAATATACAGGTAGCCCCGGGTTTTGATATAGGCCTGATGGGGAAAACTGAATATGCCCTTACAAAAAGGATTAAAGCCGCAGTCTCTTACCGTAGAGGCGTAAATAACATTTTTACGCTCACCGATAAATATACTGACCGCGATTACATGCAATTCCAGGTTAAGTACACTGTTTTTAATAAATAAAGCAGTGGCTACTTATGAAATACTATCTACTTTTAGGGTAGAATTGTATTCATCTGAAACGTAATTACGACACTATAGCTTTTTTTTATGACCGCCTTGCTAGGTTGGTTTATGGTAAGGCACTGACAAACGCACAAGGGTACCTCGTAAGATTTATTCCTGCAGATGCGCATATCCTTATTGTGGGCGGAGGCACTGGGTGGGTGCTGGAAGAAATAACTAAAATACATCCATCAGGGCTCAGTATCATTTATATTGATGCATCAGCAAAAATGACAGCCCTTGCAAATACACGCCAAGTAGGGAAAAACAAAGTAACCTTTATAACATCACCAGTAGAATCTGTGATTCTGGATGGTGCCTTTGAAGTAGTGCTAACTCCTTTTCTTTTCGACAATTTTACTGACAACAGTTTGCGGAAAATATTTTCGACTATAGATAGCCATATGAAGCCTGGCGGCAAATGGCTGCATTGCGATTTTCAGAATACGAATGTGTTTTGGCAAAAAGGATTATTGAAGATCATGTACTTTTTTTTCAGAGCTAGTTGCGGAATTGAAGCTTCCCAACTGCCGGATGCAGATGCTTGTTTTGCAGTGCATGGATATGAAATTATGACGCAAAAATTTTTCATGAACGGGTTTGTGATGTCAACTATATACATAAAGAAATAGGAAGCAGTATTAACTTTTTGCTACAATCCATGTTTAATACTAACTTGCTTTTTAATGAGCATACGAATTCTTGTATCCGTTTTTTTATTGGCACCTGTATTTTGTAAAGCGCAAAAAAAGGCTGTAACAGATAGTGTGCCGTATCCTCAGACCTATTTCCGGAACCCTTTGGATATACCTATATTTTTGGCAGGGAATTTTGGAGAGTGCCGGCCAGGGCATTTTCATAGCGGGGTAGATATTAAAACTCTGGGAAAAGAAGGCCAACCAGTTCATGCCGCTGCCGACGGGTATATTTCGCGTATAAAAATGGAGAAGGGCGGATTTGGGCATGGGCTTTATATTACACACCCTAATGGTTATACTACATTGTATGCACACCTGAGTGATTTTACACCAGCCTTACAGAAATATGTTAAGAAGGAGCAGTATGAAAAAAAACGTTGGGATGTAGATATACAATTATCTCCCGACCAATTCCCTGTAAAGAAGGGGCAGCAAATAGCATGGAGTGGAAATACAGGAGCATCAACTGCACCACACCTGCATTTTGAGATCAGGAATACAAAAACGGAGCATCCGCTAAACCCTGAATTGTTTGGATTGGCAATCGTAGATAATATTGCACCTGTGCCTTCTGATTTAGCTATATATGATTTAAGTGGTAGCATTTATGAAAATGCTCCATTTATTGTATCTATTAGGAAAAAGGGCGCAAAATATTTTCTAGACACAATCAACGAGAATGAGGGTAGTGCTAGTAATGCTACCTATGTTAGTAGTGATACAATAATTGCCGATGCAACCATGTTAGGTGTAGGATTGAATGTAAATGACTTTATGGACGGTAGTGATAATACTCTAGCTTTCCTGACCGCACAGTTATTTATGGATGATAACTTGCAATGCGAGATAAGGTTAGATGATATTGGTTATGACGAGACAAGATTCATTAACGCTTATTCGGATTATAAAACAAAGGAGTTTAATCGTAAATGGGTGCAATGTTTATTCAAACTACCGGGAAATCATTTAGATGGCATCTATCAATTTTTAAATAGTGACAAAGGGCGTATTCGCTTGACTGATAATAGTATCCACAAAATAAAAATAGTAGTTACAGACGACAAAAATAACATTACCACCCTTTTGTTTTATATAAGACGCGATTCTGAAGAATTAGGTACTCGACATAATTATCCTCCGGATATTGAGCCTATAAAATTTTATGTAAACAAGGAAAATAATTTTAAGAATGCCAACGTTGCTTTTTCTTTAGATAGTAAACAATTGTATGACGATGTTGATTTTGTGTTTAATGAAACACCTTACCCGCAAGGATATTCCAATGAGTATAGGCTTCATTATTCTTTTGTACCGGTACATCATTATTTCGAATTACAGATAAAGCCGAATAAACCAATACCTTTTGATTTGCGGAGTAAGATAGTAATGATGTATACGGACGACAGAGATATAGACGGGCGGGCAGCAAGCTTTGAAGACAACGGCTGGTATAAAGCAAAAGTGCGCAACTTTGGTACTTACTGGCTGGATGTAGATACTACAGCACCCGTAATTTATTCCATGCAAAAGAGTGGTGCTAATTTAAGCAGGGCTAAACAAATAGCTTTTGATGTAAAGGATGATAAGACTTCCGTAAAAAACTTCAGCGGTTACCTGGATGGTAAATGGATATGTTTTGAGCAGCATGGCGATAGCTTCTTTTATAAGTTTGATGAGCATTGTCCCAAAGGAAAGCATAAACTTGTATTTAAGGCAGAAGATGAAAACGGGAATACAGCTACATATAATTTAGCTTTCACAAGATAATATACACAACAATTATGACGCTAAAACCAAAAGATAAAGCACCTGATTTTACTGCTACAGACCAGGATGGAAAAGTACATTCACTGAAGGATTACAAAGGACAGAAGGTAGTATTGTATTTTTACCCTAAAGATAATACCGAGACTTGCACCAAAGAGGCTTGTAATCTGCGAGATAACTATACGGTATTGAAACAAAAGGGTATAGTTATCCTGGGTGTAAGTGCAGATAATGAAAAAAGTCATAAAAAATTCGAGAAGAAATACTCGCTTCCATTTACACTTTTGGCGGATCCCGATAAAAAGATAATCAACGATTATGGGGTATGGGCTGAGAAGTTTTTCATGGGACGATATTATATGGGAATCCTTCGCACCACCTTCCTGATAAATGAAAAAGGGAAAATAGACCATATTATTGATAAGGTGGAAAGCAAAAATCATTCTGAGCAAATAATGGAGATGTGGGGTATTTAAAATAATATTAGTTACTATAAATAGAAATGCCCCGATTTTCGGGGCATTTCTATTTATAACAAGAAGAGGCTCTATTGATCTGCTTTTACAAATTTAGAGGTCATCAATAATAAATTGTTCTCATCGTAGATCATGATAAGGTAGAGTGCATTTGGCAACATACTTACATCTATGCTTGTTGCATCTTTCTGCTCGATCAGTACTTTGCCATCTATACTGAGTAATCGTACGTTCACTTTTTCAGCAGCTTCTACAGACAGCACCGAGGTAACAGGGTTCGGATAAATCCTGATACCGGTAACTGTAGGCGTAGCACCTATGCCCGTGGTGCCGCCACCGGTAACCATAAAGCTGGAAGATGTATCAGTGCAGCCATTGATGTCTGTAACAACAACTGAATAGAGCCCGTTGCTTGATTCGTCAAAAACACTGCTTGTAGCCCCGGGTATCAAAACTCCATTTTTATACCACTGGTAAGCGTAGAATGAACCGGTGTACAAGGTATTAGGTGCGGTAAATGATACAATAGGATGTGGTTGTGCAGATACCACTGTTCCGGCAAGGGTTTCACTACATGTGCCATTACTTACAATCAGGGAATAGGTGTCGGCAGAATCAGTAGTATAACCGGAATTTGTAGCGCCGGGGATAATATTGCCGTTGCGCAACCATTGATATGACATCCCGGTAACTGCAGTGCTTACATGCATATTCACAGGATTGCCATGGCAAAGTGTTGCAGAGGCAGGTGTAATATCAATTGATGGGAGCGCCGGTGCTATTGTAACTACATATGTTGCTTCGCCGGAGCAGCCACTGCTGTTTGTGATTGCATACATTATTGTATCTGTACCTGTAGAAAGGCCGGTTACTACACCGGTAGAACTTACAGAAGCGATTGAAGTATTAATGCTTACCCATAAGCCACCCGGTGTGGCATCACTCAATGTAATTGATGTGCCTGAGCATACGGTGGAATAGGTGGCTGTAATTGGTGAAACAATTGGAACAGGGTTAACTGTGATAGCTGTAGAATCAGATACGGAGCCACAGCTGTTTATTACGGTATATATTATGAGGTCTGTGCCTGTAGCAACACCGGTAACCAAGCCAGTAACCGGATCTATTGTAGCTGTTGTATTGTCAGTACTAATCCATACTCCTCCTGAAACAGCATCTGATAAGGTAGTCGTTGACCATTGACAAACTCCGGCCGCACCCATTATCGGAGAGGAAACAGGCATTATATTAACAGTGTCAGGAGTAGTTGCAGCTGCAGCACATCCGGCTGCGTTTGTTATAGTATAGAAAATAGTTACGACCCCGCCTGCAATACCTAGTACTTTCCCGTCAACAGGGTCGATAGTGGCAATAGTATTATCGCTACTTGACCATGTACCGCCTAGCGTAATATTTGCAAGGACATTTGTTGCGCCAATACATTCATTTGTTGTACCGGTTATTGCTGCTACAGCTGGTAATGCGTTAACTGTAAATGAAGTTGTAACTGAAGAAGCACAACCAAAGCTATTGCTTACCCAATAAACGATGGTTACAATGCCCGGTGTTATACCTGTAATAGCTCCGGTAGCAGAATTGATTGATGCAATAGTAGTATCACTGCTGCTCCAGATGCCGCCGCCGGTAGTATTAGTTAATGTAGTAGTTGCCCCAACACATTCGTTTGAACTGCCACCTATTGCTGCGATCACAGGCAGCGGGTTAACTGTTATCCCGTATGTAGCAGATGTAGCGCCACACATGTTTGACACAGTGTAGCTTATAGAGGCAACACCGGCACCGGTTCCTGTTACATTGCCTGATGCATCGACTGTGGCTATTGATGTGTTGCTACTGCTCCATATGCCTCCTGAGCTTGCATCATTTAAAGCTGTAGTTGCACCAAGACATATATTCGTAGCGCCTGTTATTGGGCTTACGGAAGGAATCAGGTTAACAGTATCAGGTGAGGTAACACTTGCTGCGCAACCAAAAATATTTGTTACACTATAAGTAATTGTTGCTATTCCGGCAGCTATTCCGGTAACGTTTCCGGTTGTAATACCAACGTTGGCAATAGTTGGGTCACTGCTGCTCCAATCGCCGCCGGGTATGCCATCAGTAAGTGTGATAATTGTTCCGCTGCATTGGCTGGTAGGCCCGGTAATAGCCGGTACTATAGGGATAGGATTGACGTTGATGATCTTACGGGCTTCATTTGTTCCACAAGCATTTATGACCACATAGAAGATAGAATCAATACCAGTTGAAATACCGGAAACAATACCCGGGCCAATAAGCGCGGCAGTACCATTGCTGCTGAGCCATATGCCACCGGGTGCAGTATCAGTTAAAGTAATGGCAGAGCCGATACATACATTTGAGATGCCGGTAATGACACCGGGGTCACCAAGTGTGGAAATGGTGATGATCTTAGATGTGTAGGTAGTACCGCAAGTATTTGTAATAGGGTAAGAAATCGGATCAGTTCCGATTGAAACGGCTGTAACTACACCTGTTGCACTAACTGTAGCATTACTATTGCCTGTGCTCCAGTTACCTCCTGTGATAAGGTCTGACAATGTAATTGTTGAGCCAAGGCATACACTATCCGGTCCAAGAATTGTACCTGCATTTGGCAATGGATTGATGGTGACTGTTTTCGTTGTGCTGGATGTACCGCAGGCACCGGTGATCGTATAGGCAATAGTATCTATGCCTGCTGTTATACCACTAACATGGCCGGTAGCATTTATTGTTGCATCGCCGTTTGTAGCGCTCCATGCACCACCACCTGTTGCATCTGTCAAATGAATAACAGAGCCGGGGCAAACAGCCGATGGCCCTAAAATAGTTCCTGCACTAGCAGCAGGAATAACAGTAATGATCTTTGATGTTGTGCCAAGCCCGCAGCCATTAAATGTGGTATAGGTAATGGTGTCTAATCCCGGAGTAATCCCGGTAACCACTCCAGTACCCGGTACCACGGTGGCATGTGCATTGCTGCTGCTAAAGGCACCGCCGGCATCAGCATCAGACAATGTGATATTTGATGCAACACAAACTGTTGAAGGCCCCGAAATTGGTGATGGGGTAGCAGTGGCATCCACATTAACTGTAGCACTGGTGGTATAGGTGCCGCATACAGTTGTGAGTGTGTAAATAATAGTATCTAAGCCTGCAGACATACCTGTAACAATACCTGTAGACGAACCTACACTGGCATGGCCGTTAGTGCTGGTCCAGTCGCCACCGGGTGCAGTTGCATCAGATAAGGTGATTGAAGAGCCTACGCAGGCATTTGACGGGCCGGTAATTGTTCCTGCACCAGTGGTGGCAGGCACTATGGTGATTGATTTTGTTGTTGAAACAGAGCCACACACATTCGTAACAGTATAGATCACATTAGTTGTTCCCGGGGTAAGTGCATCTACAACACCAACGGATGAAATGACACCTATTCCGCTACTCATGCTCCACACACCGCCGGGTGTATAATCAATGTAAATATCAAATGAACCCTGGCAGATAGTTAATGGCCCGAGAATTGTTCCGGCCGAACCAAGGGTGGTAACAGTAACA
The DNA here is from genome assembly GCA_903882965.1 of uncultured Bacteroidota bacterium. Taxonomy (GTDB): domain Bacteria; phylum Bacteroidota; class Bacteroidia; order Chitinophagales; family Chitinophagaceae; genus Nemorincola. The sequence continues at coordinate 23,353 of CAIRZD010000046.1, read as the reverse complement.
ATTGTAGCTGCGGAGCAACCAAAACCATTTGTGTATGCAATAGTAGCAGTGCCTGAGGTAACGCCCGTAACAACACCACCTGAAGTTATGGAAGCAATACCTGTAGCGCTACTGCTCCATGCACCTCCACCGGTAGCATCTGTTAATGTAATAGTACCACCTTGGCAAACAATAGCAGGAGTAGGATTAATAGCTGTAGGTACAGGATTCACAGTAATTGTAGTAGTTATGAAACATGTGCCAATGGTATAAGAAATAGTAGATACCCCGGTAGCAACTCCTGTAACAGTCCCTGTTGCAGAAATAGTTGCAATACCAGTAGCGCTACTGCTCCATATGCCTCCTCCGATCGCATCAGATAATGTGGTAGAGCCGCCCAGGCAAACAGTTGGTGCGGCAGGAGTTATTGCAGTCGGGGTTGTATTTACAGAAACAATTGTTGCCGCTGAGCAACCACCTGCCGTATATAAAATAGTAGCAGTACCACCAGAAACAGCTGTAACAACACCGCCAGCCGAAATAGTAGCTACAGATGGGGCAACACTGCTCCATGCGCCACCTCCGGTTGCATCAGTAAGTGTAATGTTGTTGCCAACACAAACGCTTACAGGGGTAGGATTAATAGCAGATGGGGTAGGGTTAACTGTAACTGTTGTAGTGGAAGAACAAGTGCCTATAGCATAAGATATAGTAGCTATACCTGCGGTGACACCGGTGACAATACCACCTGAAACAGTAGCAGTGCCTGTAGCACTGCTACTCCATATACCACCTGATGTTGCATCAGTTAAAGTAATTGAACTGCCGGTGCATACTTGTGGATTTGCCGGTAATATTATGCCGGGGGCTGTGTTTACAGTAGCAACCGTAGATGCAGAGCATCCTGCAATTGTATATAATATAGTAGCTGTGCCAACTGAATTTCCGGTAATCACACCGCCGGCAGTAATTGAAGCTATGCCAGAAGCGCTGCTGCTCCATGCGCCGCTACCGGTTGCATCTGTTAAAGTAGCTGTGCCACCAAGACAAACAGTAACCGGACTAGGGTTAATTGCGGAAGGCGTGGCATTAACTGTAACTGTTGTAGTAGAAGAACAGGTGCCTATGGAATAAGATATAGTGACTGTGCCGGCAGTTACGCCTGATACAATACCGCCGGAAACTGTTGCAACAGCAGGTGTACTGCTGCTCCATATGCCACCAGAAGTAGCATCTGACAGTGTTACTGTTCCACCGGTACATACGGTAGGGTTAGCAGGCAGTATAGATCCGGGTGCAGTGTTTACAGTAGCAATTGTACTTGCAGAGCAACCGGCAATAGTATATTTAATAGTAGCAGTGCCTACAGTATTACCTGTAACCACACCACCTGCAGAAACAGAGGCTATACCTTAAGCACTGCTGCTCCATGCACCACCTGCTGTTGCATCTGTTAAAGTAGCTGTGCCGCCTAAGCATACTGTAACCGGAGTAGGTGTAATAGCAGCGGGAGTAGCATTAACCGTAACTGTTGTAAAAGAAGAGCAATAGCCTATAGAATAAGATATATTGGCAGTGCCCGCAACTACACCTGTAACTACTCCACCCACAACTGTTGCAATAGCCGGTCCGCCACTGCTCCATATGCCACCTGATGTTGCATCTGTTAAAGTAATTGTACTGCCTGCGCACACAGTTGGGTTGCTCGGTAAAATAGAGCCAGGAGCCGTGTTTACGGAAACGATAGCAGTTGCAGAACATCCTGCGGCGGTATAAGAAATAGTAGCTGTACCAACTCCATTTCCGGTAACAACACCACCCGATGTAATTGATGCTATGCCTGCATTGCTGCTGCTCCATACGCCACCGCCTGTAGCATCAGTTAAAGTAGCGTTGCCACCAAGACATATACTAACGGGTACCGGCGTAATAGCTGCCGGGCTTGGGCCAACACTCACGGTGGCTGTAGCATAGCAGGCCCCTATTGCATAAGTAATAGTGGCTGTGCCTGTTGCAATACCAGTAACTACCCCTCCTGAAACAGTAGCTACGCCGGTTGTGCTGCTACTCCAAACGCCACCAGATGTAGTGTCTGACAATGTAACAGTACTGCCGGTGCATACTGTTGCTGTAGCGGGTGATATGGGAGTAGGTGCATTATTAACAGTAACCGTTTTGGTTACAAAACATCCTGTGGGAAGTATATAAGAGATATTTGCTGTTCCGATCGCGGAGCCGGTAACAGTACCGGAAGTACCTACACCCGCAATAAGTGTATTGGAGCTGCTCCATGTACCACCCGCAGTGCCATCACTTAATGATATTGTGCCCAAAAGACAAATACTTACAGAGCCTGCCGGGTTGATTGCAGTGGGGTTTGGATTTACGGTAGCAGTAGTGGTTGAATAGCAGGTGCCGATAGCATAAGAAATTGTTACAGTACCTGTTGCGACACCAGTTACTATACCGCCCGAAACGGTTGCGGTGCCTGTTGCGCTGCTGCTCCATACACCACCGCTCGTGGCATCGGTGAGTGTAATTGTGCTACCGACACAAACTTGTGGGTTGGCAGGTAAAATAGCTGTTGGGGCAGTGTTTACAGTAACAGTTTTTGTAGCATAACATCCTGTAGGAAGAATGTAGGAGATATTTGTTGTTCCTACCTCAAGGCCGGTAACAAGGCCGGCAGACCCTACTGAAGCAATAATACTACTGGAACTGCTCCATGTGCCGCCGCCTGTACCATCACTCAATGTTGTAGTTCCTCCAAGACAAATACTCACTGCAGCGCTAGGATTAATTGCTGTTGGGCTGGCATTCACTGTAATATTTTTAGTGGCATAACAGGTGCCGATAATATAGGAAATAGTTGCCGTACCAGCGGATATTCCTAAAACACCTTCGCCGGATGCGTATACTCCCAAAACCTCCGCCACGCTCGTATTACTGCTAGACCATGTACCACCGGTTGTGGCGTCACTGAAATAGGCAGTGTCGCCGGAGCATATTGTTGATGGGCCGGATATAATGGTCGGAGAGGTATTGACAGTAACGGTTTTTGTCGTATAACAACCAGAGGAAAGGATATAAGATATATTTGCTGTTCCGATCGCAAGACCTGTAACAATACCATTAGTGCCAATGACCGCAACGGTAGTATTTGAACTGCTCCAGGTACCTCCGGTTGTAGCATCACTTAACGAGGCTGTTCCGAAAAGGCAAATGTTCACTGGTCCTGCTGGGGTAATAGGTGCTGTGCCTGCATTTACGGTAACAATAGTAGTTACAAAGCATCCTGTTCCAATAGTATAGGTGATAGTAGATGTACCGGATGCATTGCCGGTTACAACACCTGATCCCGAACCAATAGTAGCAACAATTATGTTACTGCTGCTCCATGTGCCGCCGCCTATAGAATCTGTTAATGTAGTAGTGCCTCCAAGACAAATTGTTTTTGTGCCTGATATAATAGCCGGAGCTGTATTGACAGTAACTGTAGCAACAGTATAACAGCTCGCCCCAATTTGATAAGTAATATTTGCAGTGCCGGAGCTTACTCCTGTAACCAGGCCAGCGGTGCCAACAGTGGCAACACCAGTATTACTGCTGCTCCATGTGCCGCCTGGTACGCCATCGGTGAGATTAGTTGTAAGTCCGATACACATAGTCATTGTTCCTGTAATTGCAGTAGGGTTTGGATCAACTGTAACTACTGTATTTTGACTGCAGGCACTTGTACCTATATAATAAACAATGGTTGCAGTGCCAAGTGAAAGACCGGTGACAATACCTGTAGATGAGCCTACGGTAGCAATTATAGTATTATTGCTATACCATGTGCCTCCACTTACAGTGTCGGATAATGAAGTTGTGCCACCAAGACAAATTGTTTTTGTGCCGAGTATAATAGAGGGTGTAGGCGTTACTGTTACTGTGAGCGTCTTGTAACAACCGGATGATGTAATTGTAAAGGTAATATTTGCAGTGCCTGCACTAACACCGGTGACCAAACCTCCTGACGTTACAGTTGCCACACCAGTATTGCTGCTGCTCCATGTACCGCCTCCGGAGGCATCAGATAAAGGCGTTGTTAGCCCTATGCAGACAATAGGAGTCCCGGATATAACTGCCGGAATTGGATTGACAGTAAATACCTTAAAAACACTTGCAGTGCCGCATGAATTGGTAATTGTATATTTGGCAGTGTCGACACCACTTGTTATGCCGGTCACAATGCCGGTAGTGCTGCCAATAGTAGCATGGCTGTTAGTAACGGTCCAGGTACCCCCCGCGGTTCCGGCAGTATCTGATAATGTAATTGTAGACCCAACACATACATTATTTGCACCAATAATAATACCTCCTGTTGGTGTGGCGTTAACAGTTACTACAAGCGTGGAAGTGCATACTGAATCGATTTGATACGAGATTGTAGTAGTGCCAGCAGCTATGCCCCATACTCTTCCTGTAAAGGTCACTTGTGCAACACTCGTATTGCTGCTGCTCCACGTACCTGGAATCATCGCATCACTTAAATTAGTAGTGTCTCCAATGCATACCGATGGTGTACCCATAATAGGTGGGCCGTTTCCGGGTGATACGGTAATAAATGCTTTTGCTGTATCATCGCAGCCTGTTGCATATGCCTCATATGTAGTGGTTACTGTAGGTGTAACGACAATTGAAGCGCCGGATCCAATACCCAAACCTGTGGTAGTGTTGACCCAAATAATAGTAGAGCCTGCATAAGGTATCGGGCTATAAGTTATTGATGATACGGAATAAGAAGTAGAGCCGGTAGGAGTAAAACGCCAGGCTTCATTTGTAGCCGTCCATGTTGAAGGAAAATCTCTTCCCGGGGCTGCAGTAGCAGCAGTGCCGGTTGCATTTTGTACACCTACAATTGCAAAACCGCTATTCCACCCGGTGCATACAGTATGATTTCTGATATGAACTTCAATAATATTTGTTGTTTCATACAAAATTATCTCAGATGTGAGAAACTGCCCAGGACAATCAGTGGGGTTATACATGTCGGCGTGGCAATAATCAACTACAAATTTCCGATTAGGAGCGACACCTACCGTCGAATAGGTAATTGTACCACCAGCGAGAGCAAATACATCGCACCATGGGCCACATATGCAATTAAGCACACTGGTATTACCTAACAGTGGGGCGGAAATCTGCCATGGGTCGGCAGAACTGGCAAGCGAAAGGTTAAAAGAAAGATTTCCATTGTCTCCTATAACGAGCCCTGTAGCTGGTGTGCCATAAAAATTGAATGTAAATCCTATTGGCAAAGCAGCGGAGTATATATCATCCACGGCTATCCCTGCATTTATAGATGTTTCCCCCACAAGTGTAGCTGCAAGTGTAGTACTTGTACAATGCCCGGTATCGGTGATACTTATTTGTGCGTTTATATTAGCGCAGAATAAAAATAAAGCTAAGGTGAGTAGCAATTGTTTTTTCATAAAGAACAGTATTATTGTTAGAGGTAAATTGATTTAAAGCTATATAAAAATATTTTCAGGATTGAATAAAAGGTGTTATTTTTTAATAATATTAATTCCTGGTTAATCAGGCGTGCTTTTTATTTTTTAAATTAGATAATATGCCATCCCAACATCTTTATTTGCAAATGTTTACAGTCACACATATAAAAATCACATAACCAATAAGCACAAAAAAACCGTCTTTATAAAAGACGGTTTCTTTTGTTAAAACGTTAGGTGTTTTTTATTCTTTATTTTTTGCGGTAGTATATCTGATCTTCATTAAACTCATTTATGGCTTGCAGAGAGGCATTAGCCATACGCTCATAGATGCGGGATATTTCTATTTGCTCTTTATTTTCATGTACTTCTTCAAGATTATCTCCGTGCACGGTAAATTCATCAAGTTTACGATGAAGTTCTTCTTTCATGCCAACCGATATCTGGTTTGCACGACGGCCAATAACTGCAATGGATTCATACAGGTTGCCGGTTTTTTCTTTTAATGCTATTACATCGCGTGTCTCCACAAGTGGGTTAACTGATGCAAGTGATCTTCTATTTGTGCTCATCGCGTATTTTTTTTATTTTATCGTTTGCGTCATTATAAAGCTTATCCGCGTCTGCAAGATACGGAGATTTTGGATAAGTATCTTTTAATTCATTGTAAGCGCTTATTGCACTGGCATATCGTTCTTCCTGTTTTTCGGGAATACTGATCTTTGCATACTTGCATAGCGACTTCATGATCATAAATTGGTAAAGGTCAGCGCTTGGCGACTCAGGATAGTTGCGCAGCACGCTTTTATATGCCACACCGGCTGCTTTGTACTGGCTTATGTTAAAATAGAGCCTGGCCGCATCAGCTTGTTTTAGTTCCAGCTTTTTGCGGGAATTGTCTATATATGTATTAGCATCCGCTACTCTGGTTGACTTTGGATATTTATTTACATATGACTGCATAGCTTCAAGCGCTTTTACAGTATTGGTTTGATCAAGTGTGTATTTGGGTGCATATTTATAAAGGCATACAGCGCTCATATATTCACACTCTTCGGCATTTTTACTGATGGGGAAGTATTCGGTGAAATTCTTAAAGTAGTAGGAAGCCTCTACATAATCTTTAAGATAATAAAACGTATAGGCATATTTATAGAAGAGCGCTTCGTAGTTGCGTGTGCTCTTCATTACAGGCATAAGCTCTTTATAGAGCTCATTGGCGTGTTGGTAGCTTTTGTTATCAAAATACTCATTAGCTTTTGTGAGCTTATAGTTCACATCACTGCTTTTGCGGATCTTTTCATAATCACCGCAGGAGCTTAGCAGCATCAAAACAGCAGATAAATACAATAAATTTCTAAGGCGTAGTTGCATACGGGAGGGCAAATATATTCAAAAAGTCGGGTTTTTGCGTAAAGTGGTTTTGTTAAAATATGCCAGTAATAATGTTTAATAAGTAAATAGAGTTCGGGCAGGAATTATCGGTCTGGAGATCTACAATAACCTACTTATTCTATGTTTTGCACGCCAATCCACACTAATCCACAATCAATCCACACTGTTTTCTGCTTTTTAATTGCAAAACAACCTTAAAAGCCTTTACCAGCATGTATTTGAGGCCATATATGAAAGTGTGGATAAATATGTATTGTTATTTTTGTGGAAATAAGTGGGAAAATGTGTTATTTTGTGGTAATAATTATAAAACACACAAATGACCAGCTTTCTCGGTGAATATGAAGTAGCAATTGACGCTAAGGGGCGTTTCTTGTTGCCATCGGGTTTCCGCAAGCAACTTGCTGAGGGAATGGGGGAAAAGTTTGTGATAAACCGTGGGTTTGAAAATTGCCTTAGTATATACACGGTTGATACATGGAAAGCTATTAGTGAAAAGATCAACCGGCTCAATGATTTCAAGCCTAATGTAAGGGAGTTCAAAAGATTATTCCTCAATGGGGCAACGATCGTAGATGTGGATAGTGCTGACCGTATACTGCTGCCAAAACAATTGCAGGAATATGCCGGAATCAAGAAAGATGCTGTGTTGAGTGCCCAGGGCAATAAAGTAGAATTATGGGATAAAGATACTTATTATAATTATCTCCGTGAGCGTGCGGGTGGATTTAGTAAGCTCGCGGAAGAAGTGGCAAATGATTTCGGGAATCCATTTGAAAATTTATAAAAATGGCCAATCCGGGGTTTTATCACACAACAGTTCTTTTACATGAGGCAGTAGACGGATTAACAATAAAGGAAGACGGAGTATATGTAGATGCTACATTCGGCGGAGGCGGGCACAGCAGGTTAATATTAGAAAAGCTGGGGCCAAAAGGGAAGTTGATCGCATTTGACCAGGACGCAGATGCATGGAAGAACAAACCGGATGATGAAAGGCTGATACCGGTAAAGGAAAATTTTAAATACCTCAGGAGGTTTTTACGGGTGAATGGGTATAGTGAAGTGGACGGGATACTTGCAGACCTCGGAGTTAGCTCTTTTCAGTTTGACACAGCAGAGCGTGGTTTTTCAATACGCTATGACGGGCCGCTGGATATGCGGATGGATAAACGCTCTGAGCTGACGGCAGCAGAAGTGCTGCGAACATACAGCGAGCAGCAATTGCACCTGCTCTTTGAACAATACGGTGAGGTGCGCAACTCAAAGCAACTTGCCAAACACATTGTAACACATCGCAGAGGAGCCGGGGTGCAAACGATAGAGGCACTGAAAGCAATGTTGGGGCCGGTAATAAGAGGCGGAAACCCGAATAAATACCTGGCACAGGTGTTCCAGGCATTAAGGATAGAAGTGAATGATGAGTTAGGCGTGTTGAAAGAATTTTTGCAACAGGCTGCAATAAGCCTGAACCCGGGAGGAAGGTTGAGTGTAATATCCTTTCATTCGTTGGAAGACAGAATAGTAAAGCATTATATCAAGCGCGGACGGTGGGATGAAGCAGGTGAATATGAAGAAGCGGTAAAACCACTACTGAAGCCTGTTAATGCCAAACCGATAGAACCCGGTGAGGAAGAAATAAAAAGTAATCCACGTTCACGAAGCGCGCGATTAAGAATAGCAGAAAAAATTTGACCCCATAGCGGGTTTGTTTATAAAGAGTATGGGTAACGAGGAGCAGAACAGTCAGCCGCAGGAAGTGCTGACGCCCGCGCAGCGGGTGAGAAGCGACTGGCGGTCGTTGGTGGAGAAAGTATCTTATAAAGCTATTGTCAATAATATTCCTTTCCTGGCCTTTATAGCGCTGTTATGCGTATTGTATATCAGCAACAGTCATCGTGCAATAGAAATGCAAAGGGAGATGAATGCCCAAAACAAAACATTAAAGGAACTGCGATGGAAGTATATGGATACCAAATCGCAATTGATGTATGTAAAAACAGAAACGCAGGTAATTAAAAGTGCAGAAAAAATAGGATTGAAGCCGTCTTTGTTGCCGGCCTATAAAATAAATAAACCACAGGATCCGAAACCGAAAGAAGAAGATTAAAAAATTGAATAGTAAAATTGAATATTAAGAAAGACATACGGTTTAGGGTGTACATCGCTTTTACCTGCATTTGCTTGTTTGGCTGTGCTATTATTATAAAGGCGGCGATGATACAAATAAAGGAAGGCCCCAAGTTACGTGCTATGGCAAAGGAAATGCATACACGCTTTGATACCTTAATGGCCGAGCGTGGTAACATATATACAGAAGAAGGAGTATTGCTGAGCTCGTCCATACCTGAATTTGATGTGCATATTGACTTTTCTGTAATGGACTCAGGGCTTTTCTCTAAAAATATTGACTCGCTTTCGCGTTGTGTGTCCCGGTTATTTATGGATAAATCACCTGAGCAATACAAGGAAGAATTTGTGCGGGCATACAATGATGAGGATAAGTATTACCAGCTGGGGCATAAACTAAAGTATTACCAATATGAAGCATTACGCACATTCCCGATTTTTAATAAAGGAAAGGGTTATGGTGGTTTTATAGAAGACTCGAAGGAAAAGAGAATGATGCCGTACGACCTTCTTGCAAAACGTGTGATCGGTGAGTTTCGTGACAGCAATATGACCGGACTTGAAGCAAAATACAATAAGGAACTGATAGGAGAGAATGGCCGCCGGGTAGTACAGAAAAGCACCGGCAATGTGTGGGTCCCTATAGAAGGTTCTGAAGTAGACCCTGTGAACGGCAAGGACATTGTTACTACAATAGATATAAATGTACAGGACGTTGCAGAACATGCCCTGATGAGTATACTGGATAAGTTTGAATGCCAGTATGGCACTTGCATTGTGATGGAAGTAAAGACAGGCAAGATCCGTACCCTTGTGAACCTGGGCAGGCAAAAGGATGGTAGTTACCAGGAAGATTTTAATTACGCAACCATTCCTACAGAGCCGGGATCCACCTTTAAGTTAGTGACACTGTTATCACTGATCAATGATAAATACATAACTGTAGATAATACAGTGGATGCAGAAGGTGGATTGATTCATTTTGGGAACAGGGTAATGAGAGACTCTCACTTAGGGCTGCATGTAATGCCAATATGGAAGGCATATGCAGAATCGAGCAATGCTGCGATGGCTAAGCTGGCATATACTTATTACAAAGATAACCCGGGGAAATATGTAGACCATCTAAAGAAACTACACCTTGATCAGCTAACCGGTATAGACCTGCTTGGTGAGCGCCGCACGGTGGTAATAAGCCCAGCCAATCCGCAATGGAGCAATTCCTCGCTCCCTTGGATGGCTACCGGTTATGGTGTAATGATAACACCATTACATACTTGCATGCTCTATAACTCAATAGCGAATAATGGTAAAATGATGAAGCCTTACCTGGTAAGCGCAATAAAAGAATATGGCAAAGAAGTAAAAACATTTCAGCCGGTTGTTATAGAAGAGGTAGGTGATTCAAGTACAGTAGCGCAACTGCAAAAATGTATGCGTGCGGTTGTTACGGAGGGCACAGCCAAAGGTATTGAATCGCCATACTATACAATGGCGGGTAAGACCGGGACTGCGCAAGTGGCGGATAAGGGTATAAGATACACTGATGGGGTTTACCAGGGGTCATTTGTTGGTTTTTTACCGGCTGAGGAGCCAAAGTATACAATTTGTGTAGTGATACGTACCAAAGCGCATTCAAAAGAATATTATGGCGGCGCTATTGCAGCACCTGTTTTCAGAATGGTGGCAGATAAAATATTCTCTGAGAATATGGGTGCATGGGAAGGCCCATTGGATAGCATGGCAAAAAAAGGCACATCTGTGATCCCTGCAAAAGAAGCAACAGCGAGAAATTATCGTGTAATGCTTAATGCACTTGGAAAACAAGCTTCATTGCCAAACGATCATATGAATACATTGATGGAAATGAAAGCAGACTCAAACAAACATATAGCTATAACGCCCGGAAAACTATACCGGAATATAGTGCCGGATGTAACCGGGATGAGCCTGAAGGATGCTGTGTATATGCTTGAAAATAGTGGCTTGCAGGTAACTGTGAAGGGGAGAGGGAAAGTGCATTTACAATCGTTAACACCGGGAACACTAATAACAAAAGGGCAAAATATAATATTGCAATTAAGCTGATGCGGATACTGCGCGACATATTGATAAACGTAAAAGCCATCACCGTAATCGGTGATATGGCTACTACTGTCCGCGACTTGTGTATAGACTCACGCAAGGTTGAGACTGGTAGCGTATTCATTGCTGTTCGTGGTACTTTGTCTGATGGGCATGCATTTATAGATAAAGCTATAACACTGGGGGCGTCGGTGATAGTTTGTGAATCGCTGCCCCGGGAAATAAAGGAAGGTACGGTATATATACAGGTAGCAGATAGTGCTGCATCGGTGGGATTGATTGCAGATGCTTTTTATGATTTCCCGTCAAGGCAATTAAAAATTGTAGGTATAACAGGCACTAACGGTAAGACTACTACAGCAACATTATTATACAAACTATTTGAAGCATTGGGGCACAAGAGTGGGCTGATTTCCACAGTGCAAAACCATATACATGATAAGGCTGTAACTGCCACGCATACTACGCCTGATGCAATTTCTATCCAAAGTTTATTACGTGAGATGTCAGATGCCGGTTGTCAGTATGTGTTTATGGAGGTGAGTTCACACGCTATTCATCAGCATCGCATAGCGGGTATCCGTTTTGTGGGAGGCGTGTTTACAAATATTACACACGACCACCTTGATTACCATAAAACATTTGATGAATACATACGGGTAAAGAAGCTCTTTTTCGATGAATTGCCCTCGGATGCATTTGCACTTACAAATGCTGATGATAAGAGGGGTATGGTGATGCTGCAGAATACTAAGGCAGATAAACATACATATAGTTTGCGAGTGCCCGCAAGTATTAAAGGAAAAGTACTCGAAAATAATCTTACCGGCTTAATAATGTCAATAGACGGACTGGAAGCTCATTTCAGATTGATAGGCACTTTCAATGCGTATAATCTGCTGGCAGTATACGGTGCTGCAAAATTGTTGGGCCAAGATAAGATGGATGTGCTTGCAATATTGAGTGGGTTGCAGGGTGCCGTTGGTCGGTTTGAAACTTATATGTCGCCGAAGGAAAAGATATTGGGTATAGTTGATTATGCACACACCCCCGATGCGCTGATAAATGTACTGGCCACGATAAACCAGTTAAGAAAAGACGGGCAGCAATTAATTACCGTGGTCGGCTGCGGTGGTGACCGTGACAAAACCAAGCGCCCTATAATGGCGCAGGTAGCTTGTGAGCATAGTGATAAAGCGATACTCACTTCTGATAATCCGCGCACTGAAGATCCGGAGCAGATATTAAATGAAATGGAGGAGGGCCTTACATCGCCGCAAAAAAGAAAAAGCCTGCGTATCACCAGCAGGAGGGAAGCAATAAAAGTAGCATGCTCACTCGCACAGGCAGGCGATATAGTGCTCGTGGCAGGTAAAGGACACGAAACATACCAGGAAATAAATGGAGTAAGAAACCATTTTGATGACCGGGAAGTATTAACAGAGGCATTTGAAACATTAAATAGATAACAGGCAATATGCTGTATTATTTGTTCACATATTTACGCGATACATTTCACCTGACGGGTGCCGGTGTGTTTAACTACATCACCTTTCGCGTGGCTATGGCGATAATTATGTCGCTTGTTATATCTATGCTCATGGGTAAGCGGCTGATAGCATTTTTGCAACGTAAGCAGATAGGTGAAACAGTTCGTGATCTGGGTTTACAGGGAGAAGCACAAAAGAGAGGCACACCAACCATGGGTGGGCTGATAATTATTGCAGCCATCCTCATACCCACATTATTATTTGCCCGAGTACTCAATGTATATATAGTGCTGATGCTCGTATCCACAATATGGTTGGGGCTGGTTGGTTTCCTTGATGATTATATCAAAGTATTCAAAAAAAATAAAGAAGGCCTGGCCGGCCGGTTTAAAGTGATGGGCCAGGTAGGTCTTGGCATTATTATCGGCGTTACCATGTACTATAATAATCATGTGGTAATCAGCAGGGAAGTAACAGATGGCGGAAATGGGTTGCGCAGTGCAGCAGAAAAACTGGAGCCGGGCCAATTTACGCGTAAGGAAGATAATGGGAAAGTGGCAGCATATGTGAATGTAAGAACTGCAACTACTACCATACCATTTGTAAAGGGCCACGAATTCAGGTATGAAAAGATTGCAAAAATATTTGGAGAAAAATATGTAGAAATAACAACTCCGATCATTTACATACTGTTTGTGATCTTTCTTATTGTAGCTGTGTCAAACGGCGCAAATATTACAGATGGCATTGACGGGCTTGCTACGGGTGTGTCTGCAATTATCGGGGTTTGTCTTGGTGTATTCGCATATGTATCCGGCAACTATCTTTTCGCAGGTTACCTGAACATTATGAATATCCCGAACCTTGGCGAGCTATCCATTTTTATTGGTGCGTTTGTGGGCGCTTGCGTAGGCTTTTTATGGTACAATGCCTACCCTGCCCAAGTATTTATGGGCGATACAGGTAGCCTTGCTTTGGGTGGGATTATAGCATCTCTTGCTATTATAGTGCGCAAAGAATTTTTGATACCCATCATCTGCGGAATATTTTTTATAGAGCTTGTATCGGTGATGTTACAGGTATGGTATTTCAAGCGTACAAAGAAAAAATACGGTGAAGGAAGACGCATATTTAAAATGGCCCCCCTGCATCACCACTACCAGAAATTGGGATATCATGAATCAAAAATAGTAGCACGCATGTGGATCATTGGTATCCTGCTGGCTATAATGAGTATAGTAACATTAAAACTGCAATAGTGAGTATAAACACACAACGCCTCGTGATCCTGGGCGCCGCTGAAAGCGGTGTAGGCGCGGCCTTGCTGGGAAAGCAACAAGGCTGGGATGTGTTTGTAAGTGATGGCGGAATTATAAAAGATAATTTCAAAGAGGTATTAACGCTAAATGGAATCGAATTTGAAGAGGGGATACATACCAGTGATAAAATATTAAATGCCGTATGCCTTGTAAAGAGCCCGGGCATTAGTGAAAAGGTTGCTATCATGAAGCAGGTGAGGGCTGCAGGAATTGAAGTGTGCAGCGAGATTGAATTTGGTTTCCGGTATAAGGGAGACAGTAAAATAATAGCAATAACCGGGAGTAACGGCAAGAGCACCACTACAAAACTTACTTATACAATACTGAAAGATGCTGATTATGATGTGGCAATGGTAGGTAATATAGGTTACAGTTTCGCCCGGCAAATTGCAGAACAGCCATGCAAGTGGTATGTGATGGAAGTAAGTAGTTTTCAACTTGATGATATTCATCAGTTCAGGCCAGATGTTGCTGTACTGTTAAATATTACACCGGATCATTTAGACAGGTATGATTACGTTTTTGCAAATTATGTTGAATCAAAATTCAAAATAACAAAATATCAAAACGCAGACGACTATTTTATAGTAAACAACGACGACAACGTAATAAAAGAATTCATAACAACCCATTCCATTCACGCTACTACAATTTACTTCACAATGAACGAGAACAACGCAGGTAATGAAGGCGGATATATCAACAACGACCGCCTGCACATAGACTACGAAGGGGATAACCTCGATATGTCTATACATGACCTTTCAATAAAAGGCAAACACAATCAATATAATAGTATGGCAGCGGGAATATCTGCGCGCATTGCAGGCGTGAGGAAAGAAAAGATCCGGGAAACTTTCGCGGGCTTCAAGGGGTTGGAACATCGCCTGGAATATGTGGCTACCATCAGAGGGGTGGAATACATTAATGATAGTAAAGCCACTAATGTAAACTCCGTTTGGTTTGCACTGGAGAGCATGAAAAAACCGGTGGTATTGATACTTGGCGGGCAGGATAAAGGGAATGATTATACTGAAATATTGGAGTTGGTGAAAGAGAAGGTAAAAGCTATTGTTTGCATGGGCGTAGATAACTCTCCTATACACGCTGCATTTGATGGTGTTGTGAGTACAATAGTGGATACAAAAAGCACAGATGAGGCAGTAAATGCTGCATATTCTTTAGCAGATCATGGCGATGTGGTATTGTTGGCGCCGGCATGTGCAAGTTTCGACTTGTTTAAAAATTATGAAGATAGAGGAGCTCAGTTTAAAGAAGCTGTGAAAAATTTATAAAGATTTTGAATGATCAGAATTCGTGATTTGGAATTTTAAAAAGTTATGGCAGACCGTATAAAACAATTGCTTACAAAAACAAAGGGCGACCAGGTGATCTGGGGCGTGGTTGTCGTCCTTTCGTTTATCAGCCTGCTGGCGGTATACAGCAGTACGGGGTCGCTTGCTTATAGAATGGAAAAAAATTCAAGTTACTACCTTGTGAAGCAAGTGATGGTGTTGGGATTGGGGTTACTCATTACTTATTGGGTGCACAAAGTAAATTATACAAAGTTTGCCAAAGTAGCGGTTATCCTTTATTTATTAAGCCTGCCGTTATTATTATACACACTGTTTTTTGGCACCAGTCTTAATGAAGGTTCACGGTGGATAAAGCTGCCGGTAATTAACCTTACTTTCCAGACATCTGATCTTGCCAAGCTGGCATTATTCATGTTCATTGCACGTGTGCTCAGCATGAAGCAGGATGTGATAAAAGACTTGAAGAAAGGCTTTATCCCGGTATTGCTGCCTATGCTGTTTACTTGCGCGCTCATTGCTCCCGCAAATCTTTCTACAGCATTAATGTTGGGTGCTACATGCAGTATTGTATTCTTTATAGGTCGGGTGCAGGTGAAACATTTATTGTTGCTGGCAGCAGTTGGTATTATGGGTATATCACTGTTGTTTACTATTTCAAAGCTAACAGGGTTTGGCCGTGCAAAAACATGGGAACAAAGGATCGAAGATTTTGCAGGCGGAAAGAAAAAAGATGGTAAGGGCGAAGATGTATACCAGGTGCAACAGGCAAAAATTGCTATAGCTAATGGAGGTATTACGGGTCGTGGTCCGGGCAGAAGTCTTCAGAAAAACTTTTTGCCACACCCTTATTCTGATTTTATTTTTTCGATCATAGTCGAAGAATATGGCCTTATAGGTGGTGCAATAGTGGTTATGTTATACTTATTGTTCTTATGGCGCAGCATCCTCATTTTTAAGAGATGCCCTTTTGCATTCGGAGCATTCCTCGCTGTGGGGCTGAGTATAACACTGGTGTTTCAGGCCATGTTGAATATGGCCGTCAATGTTCACTTGGTGCCAGTTACCGGCCTAACACTCCCAATGATAAGTATGGGTGGCTCATCAATATGGTTTACGAGCATCGCCATAGGTATAATACTAAGTGTAAGCAGGTATGTGGACGAAATGGAGGGCGGGAAAAAAGGGACTAAGAAGGCAGCAAAAGAAGATGCAGAAGAGGAGTACGAAGATGAGGAAGCAAGTGAGGAGATAGCACCCGAAGCATTGACTAACGAAGTAAAGAAGCGTAAAAAAACGATTATAAATAAAAAACCGGTACCGGCAGTATAGAATGGACAATTTGCGTGTAATAATAGCAGGAGGCGGAACAGGCGGGCATATATTCCCCGCAGTGGCTATAGGCCATGCCTTGCAACGCATGAGGCCTGGCACCCAGTTATTATTTGTAGGCGCTAAGAATAAAATGGAAATGGAAAAGGTGCCCCAGGAAGGATTTGAGATCATCGGACTAGATATTGCAGGTTTTCAAAGAGGTAGCATTTTAAAAAACCTGTCTCTGCCTTTTAAATTATTGAAAAGCAAGATGCAGGCAAGAAGTATCATCAGGCAGTTTAAACCGGGAGTTATAGTTGGCGTAGGGGGGTACGCCAGCTTCCCGGTTTTAAATGCAGGGCAGGGCATGAACATACCAACACTGATACAGGAACAAAATTCTTTTGCAGGTAAGAGCAACAAAATATTAGGCAAAAGAGCTGAGGCAATATGCGTGGCATATGAAAATATGGAGCAGTTCTTTCCTAAGGATAAAATAATAATTACCGGCAACCCTGTACGAAAGAATATTTCGGATATGAGCAAGACGTCCGAAGAAGGAATAGCATCATTTGGTTTGAAAAACAATGTTAAGACAATATTGATAGTAGGTGGAAGCCTTGGTGCAAAATCTATAAATGAAAGTATAGATGAGGGTTTAGATGAGTTGATGAAAGAAGATGTGCAGGTGATATGGCAAACGGGTAAACCATACCATGCTCAGGCAAAAAGGCGTATAGGCGGCTACAGTAGTAAAGTAAAAGTATTTGATTTTATCAAAGAGATGGATAGTGCCTATGCAGCAGCCGATATAGTAATATCAAGAGCCGGTGCGCTTGCGATTGCTGAGTTATGCATTGTGGGTAAGCCGGTAATATTTGTGCCGTATCCACATGCTGCCGAAGATCATCAGACAAGCAATGCGATGGCGCTTGTAAAACGCAATGCTGCTGCACTTGTAAAAGATAGTGATGCGAAAACTGAACTTGTAAATAAACTAAGATCAATATTGAAGGATAGTGATATGCAGAAAATTATGTCAGAAAATTTGAAGACAATGGCAATAAAAGATGCAGACGAGCGTATCGCCAATAAGGTAATTCAGATAGCAGGCTTGAATTAATAGAATAAATATAATAGTAAGTAGATAATAAAGTATGAACGTAAGAGAAATCAATAAGGTGTATTTCATAGGCATAGGCGGCATAGGCATGAGCGCACTGGCGCGCTTTTTCCGTGAGCAGGGGGCTGTTGTAAATGGCTATGATAAAACTGAAACTGACCTTACCATACAATTAGCAAAAGAAGGAATGAGCATTCATTATACCGATGACGTACAACTGCTGGATAAGACCACACAATTAGTCATCTATACGCCTGCTATTCCTAAAGACCATACAGAACTCAATTGGTATAAGAATAAGAATTACCCTGTTTACAAACGGAGTGATGTATTGCAATGGATCACAGAATCTATGCATGCTATTACAGTTGCAGGTACGCATGGCAAAACAACAATATCTACTATGATCGCGTACCTGCTGCGCGAAACTGGTTATGGTTGCAATGCATTCCTCGGCGGTATATCTGTTAATTATGAGCGGAATTACTGGAGCGGTAAAAATGATACAGCAGTAATAGAGGCAGATGAATATGACAGGAGCTTCCTAAAGTTGTATCCTGATGTTGCAGTGCTTACTTCAATTGATCCTGATCACCTCGATATATATGGTACAGCGGCAGAAATGGAAGCGGCCTTCATACAATACACAAAAAACATAAAGCCCGGCGGAACATTGCTTGTTAAGCATGGATTACACAGGCAGAATGAATTGAAGGGCCCTAAAACAATTACTTACAGTTTGCAGAATAATGCAGCAGATGTATATGCTGATGATATTATGCAAAAAGATGGGGGATATATATTTAGCGTAAAAGGTAATGATTGGTGCATTGAAAATTTGCATTTGCAGATTGGCGGCATGCACAATGTAGAGAATGCAGTAGCTGCTATTGCTGTTAGCCATATGCTTGGTATAGAAGATGAAAATATAAAAAAGCAATTAGCCGGTTTTAAAGGTGTGAAACGCCGTTTTGAATATGTCGTGAAAACGGATAAAATGGTATACATAGACGACTATGCGCATCACCCTGAAGAACTTTCCGCATTGATTAAGAGTGCAAAATATCTCTTCCCTGGTCGCAGAAACGTGGTTTGTTTTCAACCCCACCTGTTCAGCCGCACAAGAGATCTTGCTGATGGTTTTGCTCGTAGCCTTGATATGGCAGATGAAGTGATCTTATTAGATATATATCCAGCCAGGGAATTGCCAATGGAAGGGATAACATCAAAAACAATTGCTGATAAAATGGATAATCCCGCTCACACAATATTATCAAAAGAAGGTTTGCTGGATTATGTAAGGGTAGCACCACTGGATATGTTTATTACAGCTGGTGCAGGAGATATAGACAAATTAATAGAACCAATTAAAAATATACTGTTGAAGAAATGAAAATGAAGCGCAAAATATCAATTCGTAAAATGCTCCAGGTGTTCCTTACCGTAGTGGTGAGCACCGGCTGCATTATTGCAATTGTAAGCGCATCTAAAATTGAAGACGAAAAAACATTAACAAGCGTAGCAGTACATTTTAAGAATGATAAGAAGTATCATTTTATTGAGGAGAATGAGATCATGGACCTTACAATCAACAACAGGAATATAGATGTCATGCACACGCCTATATCAAAACTTGATATTCATAGCATGGAGCAGATCATCATGGCTGATCCTTGGGTGGCGCATGCGCAGGTGTTTATTGATAACAACCGTGTATTACAAATGTATGTGACACAGAGGCTGCCGGTAGCAAGGATATTCCAGAAGGATAGCAAGAGTTATTATCTCGATGGCACACTTAGCATAATGCCTTTGTCTCAAAACTATATATACTATACTACGGTAGTAACAAATGTGCCTGAGCTGATGAACGACAGTATAAGTTGGGCATTAAGGAAACAGATCGTCAGTTTAGTAAACACTATACAGGCTGATTCTTTTTGGAATGCACAGATATCACAAGTGATCGTTGATTCTGTTGGCGCTTTCGAATTGGTTCCGGTACTCGGAGAACAGAAGATATTGTTTGGCGATGTATCTGGGATGAAAGAGAAGTTCAATAACCTCTTCCTGTTTTATAAAAATATTTTAAACCGAATAGGCTGGGATAAATACGAGACGTTTGATCTGCGATTTAAAAACCAGGTGGTCGCATCACCTGCCCTTCCATATAATGGCCCAGGTGATAAGGCTGTAGATAAGATGAACTGGATAAACAGTATTGTGGAGACCGAAGCAAAGAATGATGCAAAAGATTCTGTGCATCTAGCAGAAGTTAAAACTGCAAAACTGATTGCTGCTAAAACAGCTTCAAAAAAAGTTGCTAAACCCGTTACAAAAGCAACAGCTAAAAATTCAAAAAATACGCCCTCGAAGAAAGGTCCGGTGAAGAAGACAAAACAGCAAACAATAAAATCAAAAACAAACGACAAGGATAAAAAAAAGAAAGCGCCTAAATATGTGTACCCTCAAAACAAAAGCAATTAATAATTTTTAAACCTCCGCGATATGAGCAAGAATGAACAACCCATTATAGTAGGCTTAGACATAGGCACCACAAAAGTGGTTGCAATTGCAGGCAGAAAAAATGAGTACGGTAAAGTCGAGATACTCGGCTTTGGACGCGCAGACTCAGCTGGTGTGAGTCATGGCGTGGTCATGAATATAGAGCAATGTATTCGTTCTATAGAGCAGGCTTTTGAAAGATGTCTGCTGTCCAATCCCAACCTTGAATTAAAAGAGGTATATGTGGGTATAGCAGGGCAGCATATCAAAAGCCTCCAGACGCGTGGCGACCGTGTACGTTCAAACTCTGATATTGAGATCAGCCAGGATGATATTGATATGCTCGTTCGGGATCAGAACAAAACATATATTCCCGCTGGCGATCAGATCATTGATATCGTTCCCCAGGATTTTACGGTAGATAATACCGCTTATGTACTCGATCCTATCGGTATGAGTGGTGTTAAGATCGGCGCTAACTTTCATGTCATTACGGGGGACCGTAACGCTATCCGAAATATAAAGCGTTGTGTCGATAAGTCCGGCCTCATCACCCGCGATCTTGTATTACAGCCATTAGCCTCAGCAGCTTCAGTTATGAACGATGAAGATCTTGAAGCCGGTGTTGCTATAGTAGACATAGGCGGCGGCACTACCGATATGGCAGTATTCTTCGATGGTATACTAAAGCATACCGCCGTTATACCATATGCCGGTGTAAATATTACCAACGACATTCGCAACGGTCTTGGTGTATTGCGCGCCCAGGCAGAGCAAATGAAGGTGCAGTTTGGTACCGCCCTTGCTGATGAAGCTAATAGTAATGCCTATATTACTATACCGGGGTTAAGAGGCTTACCTCCAAAAGAAATTTCGGTAAAGAACTTGGCACATATTATACAGGCGCGTATGCAGGAGATACTCGACTATGTTATGTATCACCTGAAACAAATTGACCTCGACAAGCGTTTGTATGGTGGTATCATACTTACCGGTGGTGGCGCACAATTGAAGCATATTACTCAACTTACTGAGTTTGTCACCGGTATGGGTGCACGCATTGGTTATCCAAACGAGCACCTTGCAGGTGGCCATGCCGAATCATTAATGAACCCTATGTATTCTACATGTATCGGCCTCATCTTACGTGGCTATCATGATTTCGAAAACGGCAAAATGCGTTTTACTGGAGAGGGTGGGAATTTCATCCGGATAAACTCAGAAGAACTTAAACCAATAATGAATGATATCCCTGATTCGGTGCCGCATGTCGAAGAAAAAATTCCGGAAATACAGGATGAGATCAACAGGCAAAAGGTGCGAAAACGGAACGACAATGTAAAAAAACTTTTCGATGGACTTAAAGGAAAATTCATGAAAATGTTTGAAGATGTTGAAGATCAGGAAATAAGTTAAAAGCAAAAGAATCTAAAAATTACTACTCACAACTAACCACATATTTACTAACTCACAAACTAATAAGACATGATACATTTTGAGATCCCCAAAAATCAGTCGTCTATAATTAAAGTAATAGGCGTAGGCGGTGGCGGAAGCAATGCCGTAAATTATATGCACAGCCTCGGAATTGAAGGTGTTGATTTTGTAGTCTGCAATACCGATTCACAAGCACTTGCTCTGAGCCCGGTAGCTAATAAAATACAATTAGGGCCACATCTTACACAGGGTCTTGGTGCCGGCGCTAACCCGGAGATAGGCAAACAGTCATGCGAAGAAAGCATTGAAGATGTTTCTAAAATCCTCAAGGTCAATACCCGCATGGCATTCATCACTGCCGGTATGGGCGGTGGCACCGGTACAGGAGGCGCACCTGTGGTATCAAAAATATGCCGCGACCTTGGTATACTTACCGTAGGTATCGTAACAACGCCTTTCACTTATGAAGGCCGTAAAAGAATGAAACAGGCACAGGATGGGATTGATAAAATGCGTGAGCATGTTGATACCATACTTATCATTTCTAATGATAAGCTGCGCCAGCAATTTGGCAATTTACCATTTACACAGGCATTCGCAAAAGCAGATGATATACTTGCCACCGCTGCAAAATGTATTACCGATGTGATCACTACTACCGGTCAGATAAACGTCGATTTTGCCGATGTTTGTACGGTAATGAAAAATGGCGGTGTTGCTATATTAGGCAGTGCGTCTGCTACCGGTGAGAATCGCGCAGTAATAGCTGTAGAAGAAGCGCTTAATTCTCCGTTATTGAATGATAGCGATATCAGTGGCGCTAAATGGTTGCTGCTCAATATCACTTCTGCCGCCGGTGAATTTGAACATACTATGGACGAAGCTGAAGCAATACAGGCATATGTACAACAACAAGCCGGAGATAATTGTGACGTTATTCTGGGTATGGGCCACGATCCTAACTTAAAGGAAAAAATAGCAGTTACGGTAATTGCTACTGGATTTAATCATAAGGATATCAAAATTGATTTTCCCGCTAAGAACAACGAGCCTGAAAAAATAGTTGTAAAACTTGGTGATATGCAACCAGCGGCGGAAGTGCCTACAGAAGTTAGGGCCGCAGTAAAGCAAACTGAATACACAATGACACCGGTATTGGTAGAGATGCCAATCGTTAATAATAGCACAGACTACAAACCAACAGAAACTTACACGCTTGCACAAACAGATAACTATATACAACTTGTAGAAGACAAGCAGGAAGTAGTTGAAGAAAAAGCACCTGTATTTATGCAGGAAGAAAAAAGACCTGATGAGATACCCATGCAACTGCTGATAAAAAATGAAGAACCAGCCAAAGAATCAGTGATCATGAAAATCGGAGACCGTGTGCTTTCTGAAGATGAAATAGAAGAAAAAAGAAGATTTGAGGAGCAGAAGAGAGCACTTGAGGACAGGGCAGAGCGCCTTCGCCGCATGAGCTTTAACATAAAGGGTACAGAAAGTAACGATGAAATGGAATCAGTACCGGCTTATATGAGAAAAAATATGAAACTGGATAACCAGGCTGGCTCATCAGATTCTTTTTATAGCGGGTATACCGTGGGTATGAATGACCAGCAAAATAATCAGGCTGGTATTCAAACCATAAATACCTTCCTTGATGGTAAAAAGCCAGATTGATAGCACATTATATATTAAAGGAATGCCCTTGTTATTTAGCAAGGGCATTTTTTATGATATTTTCTTTAAAGTGTTAGCCTTT
>CAIRZD010000045.1 GCA_903882965.1 uncultured Bacteroidota bacterium | reverse complement strand
CTTTAAATTAAACAACTAAAACAAGTAAGTTATGAGCGAAATTAATGAATCAAGTCCGCAACAACCGAAAAAGAACAACTCGATAATTTATTGGGTGGTTATTTTGATTTTACTCGCAGGATGCGTATTCCTGTTCATGAGCAAGAATAAGATGGCTGAAGATAATGATCTGTTAATGAAGCAAAAGCAGCAGCAACTGGACTCTGTAAGTACAGACCGTGCATCGCTGCAAAAAGATTTTGACGCAGCCTCTTTGAAAATAGACCAGCTGACTACCCAGAATGCAAAGCTTGACAGCGCATTGCAGGGAGATAAAGAAACAATGGCAAAATTGCGTAACCAGATCGGCGCAGTACTCAGCAACAAGAAAGCAACCCTTGAGGAGCTGAAACAAGCAAGAGAAATGATAAACAGTCTTACGGACAAGACCAAACAATATGAAGCCCGTATAGCAGAACTGGAAAAGGAAAACACGGTGTTGACCGGTGAAAATAAGACCCTTACCAAGGAGCGCGACTCGACCGTTACGGAGAATGTAGCGATCAAGAAACTGGGATCAGTATTGGATTGTTCGAACATCCGTATGGAGCCATTACACACTAAGAAGAACGGAAAAGAAAAGGAAACCAAGAAGGCAAAGAAAACAGATGTGCTCCGTATCATGTTTGATATTGATGAGAACAGGATAGCAGAAAGCGGAACGAAGCAGATATACCTGCGTATCATTGCCCCTGATGCAAGCATTATGAGCAACCCGGCTAACGGAAGTGGTATGCTGACCAGCAGCAAGGGCGACCAATTATCTTATTCTGTGATGAAGGGTGTGCCGCTTACACAAGGCCAGCCATTAAAGAATATTATGGTAGACTGGAAGCAGGAAGGTGATTATACAAGGGGCGCTTATACGATTGAAATATACAGTGAAGGGTATAAAGTAGGTAGCGGCTCAGTGACATTGAAATAAGATATTTTGCCAGAAAAAAATAATATATAATGCCCGCTCATTCCATTTTGGTTTGACGGGCATTATAGTTAGGTATAAGAGGCAACTTATTTTTCAAAACGCAGTCTTAACAATTCCATAATATTGTGTTCTTATGGGGTTAACATTGAGGTCGTAATTTTGGATAGATTTAGTGAAATTATGGAAGTATTCCCAGGTAAGATTCTGATTGTTGACGATGAGCCGGATATTGTAGAGTTCATCAGTTACAACTTAAAAAACAAAGGTTATCTGATCGCAGCAGCGAAAGATGGAGTAGAGGCAATCCGCAAAGCCCGAGACTTCAGGCCGGATCTTATTCTCCTAGACATAATGATGCCCAATAAAGATGGTATAGAAACCATACGGGAACTGAGGGCAATGCATGAATTTGATGATACCGCCATCATATTCCTTACAGCGCTTAATGACGAGAAATATGAAATAGAGGGACTGAAAATAGGTGCGGACGATTTTATATTTAAGCCCATTAAACCTGAGTTGCTTGCCACGCGAATAGGGTCGGCACTGCGTCGTTTTCGTAAAGATGACGAGCAGGAGCAAAAACAGAATTTTGGCGACCTGGAGATCAACAAAACAAAATTCACGGTTACTTATAAAGGCGTTGATATTTTACTGGCCAAAAAGGAATTTGAACTATTGTCACTTCTTGCATCGAAGCCCGGCCGTGTATTTCTGCGTAATGAGATATTGCAACGGGTATGGGGTACGGACGTAATAGTAGGTGACAGAACCATAGATGTACATATCCGTAAAATACG
>CAIRZD010000044.1 GCA_903882965.1 uncultured Bacteroidota bacterium | reverse complement strand
TCATGCCAAAGATACTAAATTCATTCATCTCAATAGCTGATATATATCAGAGAAGCACCTGATCCCGATATTTTTATACAAGATTAACAATTACACAGCAATCTTACTCCCTTCGATCAAGCTATTTCTTTAATTCCGCATAATACCGGTGGGCATCAATATATTTTTCCACCGCATCAGGCACGATATATTTTATTGATTTTTTTTCCTTTATCAACCTCCTGATATACGTAGATGATATCTGTAGCAATGGGGCATCCAATATAGTAATATCAGCACCATAAGTATCCTCAATATCAAACCCCGGCCTGCTATATACCACAAATGAATAACGCTCCACCAATTGCTCGAAATTTTTCCACCTGTGTATATTCTGAAAGCTATCTGCACCCATGATCACCGAAAAACGCTCCAATGGAAACTTCTCGGTCAGGTACGTTAATGTATCTATGGTATAAGAAGGCTTAGGCAAATTAAACTCAACGTTACTCGCCCTGAATTTAGGATTATCCTCAATAGCCAGGTTCACTAAGTGCAGCCGGTCAAATTCATTCAGTAGTGAATGAGAATCTTTCAATGGGTTATGCGGAGACACTACAAACCATATTTTATCTACCTCAGTATGAGTAATAACATGATTTGCCACAATAAGGTGCCCCGTGTGAACTGGATTAAAACTGCCGAAATATAACCCGATATGCATAAGGCAAAACTATGAAATACTGTAGAGATATTCACTCACGAAAAAATCATTTTGTTGTTAACGATTTTTAATACCTATACATAACCTTTAAATTCATAATAGCTGCTGCCTCTTTATTTCTTTATCTATATTTGCTCAGCCAAATGGAAAACATAGAGCAGATAAAAAAATGGTGCAATGGCTCATGGCTTGCCAATGATCATATCACCGCAACTATTGACGAAATTTCCATAGATAGTCGTGCTATAGAGCATCCCGAAAATGCCCTTTTCATAGCCCTCAGAACACCCCTGCGCGATGGCCATAATTTTATACAAGACGCATGGATAAAAGGCGTTCGCAATTTTCTTGTTTCTAATGATATAGACACTACTCAATTACAAAGCTCAAATATTATCCGGGTCAATGACACCCAGGCTGCACTACAACAAATAGCCGCAGCACACCGCAAGCAGTTTGATATCCCGGTTATTGGCATTACCGGCAGTAACGGCAAAACAGTTGTAAAAGAATGGCTTTACCAACTGCTTAATGGCAAATACAATACCATTCGTAGCCCCAAAAGCTACAACTCACAAGTTGGTGTCCCCCTTTCAGTATGGTTGATGAACCCAGATCAGCAACTCGCCATTTTCGAAGCAGGCATATCCCAGCCCGGCGAAATGGAAAAACTAGAGCGCATTATCCATCCATCTATTGGCCTGTTTACAAATATCGGCGAAGCCCATAGTGAAGGCTTTCTGAATTCACGCCAGAAAATTAATGAGAAACTGATCTTATTCCGAAACGCCAGACAACTTATATATTGTCTTGACCATGCCGAACTAAATCAATGTATCATCCAATACATGCACCAGGTAAAAGGCGGCAGAAGCGAAGAACCTTTACAACTATTCACCTGGTCACAAAAGCAGGAAGCAGACCTTCGTATTTCTAATATCAGCAAAAACAATAGCAAAACTGCTATCTCGGCTTTATACAAAGGAAAGGAAGTAAGCATTACCATTCCTTTTACCGACGATGCTTCTGTCGAAAACGCAATACATTGCTGGTGCATACTCCTGCTCCTTAATATGGCCAATAATGAGATCCGGGAGCAAATGCTGCAATTGCAGCCCGTTTCCATGCGGCTCGAAATGAGGCATGGCATCAATGATTGCACCATCATCAATGATGCCTACAATTCAGACCTTACGTCTTTACAATTGGCACTCAATTACCTTGAGCAACAAAAACAACACACCCACCACACTGTTATCATGTCCGATATGCTGCAGATCGGCAAACGCGATCTTGATCTTTATGATGAGGTGGCTACCCTTATCAGCAGGCGGAATATACAGCGATTTATAGGTATCGGCCCGGCCTTATACAAAAACAAAGCCTCATTCAGAAAACACAAAAAGATCCGCAGTATTTTTTTCAAGTCCACAGAAGACCTGCTTAAAAACTTCTATCTTCTCACTTTCGATAAAGAAGCAATATTGCTCAAAGGAGCTCGGGTATTTACATTCGAAAAAATAGCAATGCTGCTCGAGCAGCAGGTACACCAAACAGTCTTGTCTATCAACCTGTCTGCACTTACACACAACCTCAATGTTTTTCGTGCCGAACTACGCCCTGGTGTAAAGACAATGGCAATGGTCAAGGCCTTCGCCTATGGTAGTGGTAGCTACGAAATAGCCAGCCTGCTCCAATACGCCGGAGTTGATTACCTCACCGTTGCCTATACCGATGAAGGCATAACATTAAGAAAGGCCGGTATCAAAATGCCCATCATGGTCATGAGCCCCGACGCTACTTCATTCGACCGTATGATAGCTTGGAAACTGGAGCCTGAGTTATTCAGCTTCCGTTCACTCTCTGCCTTCATCAACATCGCACAAACACTACAAACACATAAATACCCCGTCCATATTAAGCTCGACACCGGCATGCACCGCCTCGGATTTGGCCCTGATGAAATAGAATTACTGGCTAATACTATAAATGAAACAACCACCATACAGGTAGAAACTATCTTCAGCCACCTCGCCGCCAGCGATGATCCACAGCAAGACGGGTTTACAAAACAACAGGCACAGCTGTTCGAAGACATGGGCCGCATACTCATGCACCATTTACCAAACACTCCACTCTTTCACCTGTGCAACTCAGCGGGCATTGTGCGCCACCCAAACCTTCAATATGATATGGTACGCCTCGGCATCGGCCTCTACGGAATAGATACCGGCCATATTTTAGCCAACAAATTAAAACAGATCAGCACCTTAAAAACTACGATCGCACAAATACATACCATCCCCGCCGCCGACAACATCGGCTACGGCCACCACACTATCGCCACACACAATATGCGCATCGCCACCATAAGCATAGGCTATGCCGATGGCTACCCGCGCTCATTAGGCAATGGCAAAGCATTTGTACTCATTCATGGCAAACCGGCAAAAACAATTGGTTCCATATGTATGGACATGTGTATGGTTGATATAACACAAATACCGGAAGCTAAAGAAGGTGATGATGCTATAATATTTGGCGAATACCCCACAGTATCTCATTTGGCCGCATGGGCAGGCACAATTTCTTACGAGATCATGACCAGCATTTCACAACGGGTGAAAAGAGTTTACCTGAATGAAGAATAAATAATAAAAGAAAAAACTATCAGCACCCATCATTGAGCCATTAAGCTATTCAGCAATTGAGCCATTCCTAGCTAACCAGCTTCTTATAATACCTCATAAGCCCTTCCATCGGGCTTTTTTCTACCTTTCCTATTTCAAGTTCATACTGGCTGCAAAGATTTTCCAGCACATCCCTGAACTCATATGCTACAGACCCGGAAAAGTACAAAGGCAGGTTCCAGCTATTCCGGTGCTTAAGTATACTGGTATGAAAAAAATCGTTTAAACAGTCTTCTATAATATTCTCCACCATATAGTGTCCGCGGCAATCTTTCAGCAGTGGCACAAAAGAAGCAAGATATCGGTTCGGGTTAGGCAGGTGGTAAAGTGTATTTATCATTTCTCTCAGGTCCGTACCAAAACGCATTTCAAAAGCTATCTGCAACTCATTGTCAAAGGTGCCGTAAGCATAGTATTGCAATATACGCTTACCCATATAGTTGCCGCCACCCTCATCCCCGGCTATATAGCCCAATGATGGCCGCTGCTCTGCTATTTTTTTACCATTATAATAGCAACTGGCGCTTCCTGTGCCCAATATGCATACTATGCCTTTTTTATCTCCGCACAGTGCTCTGGCTGCGGCTACCATATCACCCTGCACCTCGGTTTTCTTTATACCAAAATGCGCTGTTAATATCTCTTTAAGAAATGCTTGTTTTTCAGGATTTGCCGCACCCGCCCCGAAATAATGCAAATGATCCACTTTATACTTGCTATTGTCCCAGGGCAGCTCATTCTTCAGCATCCCTACTATTGCATCCTTACTCTGCAGGTACGGGTTTATTCCTTGCGTGCTGAAGCGTGCAGGCTTTTTACCCTTTCTCAAAAGGCACCAATCTGTTTTCGTTGATCCGCTGTCTGCTACAAGGTAAGAAGCCATAAATAATATTACTACACAAATATGCGCAAACAACAGCCAATATCCTAATTACTTTAAGAATAAATCTGGCACGATATCCTATCTTCAGAAACCCCTTTACCACATCTTTCGTACATTATGTTACAATATGCTGATACGCAATATAATACTCCTCGTTTCAATAGCCCTGCTACCCTGCTCAGCCGGTGCCCAGGCTATAGATAACAGCTTGTCTTTTAAGAATATAAACAGTGATGCATACTTCCGGTTCAACTACGAGAACGACTTCTTTTCCGCCACGGATTTCTACTACACCCAGGGCCTGCACATTGAGCTCGTCGCCCCGTGGGTAAAGCATTTTATTATCAGTAAAATTTTGGTTCACCCCCGAAATTTCAGCTATATCCGTTACGGCATTGGGTTTGAACACGACGGCTATACACCCACCAGTTACAGCAATCCCAATATCCTTTATGGCGATAGGCCATATGCAGCATGCCTGTTCATGAAAACATTTCTTATCGCTATCGACCCTGCTAAAAAGCAACGCTTCTCCTCATCATTCAGTTCCGGCGTCATCGGCCAGGCCGCCGGTGGTGCAGAAATGCAAACAGGTATCCACCACACGCTGCATGATGTCCTCCCTCGCGGCTGGCAACACCAGATCCATAACGATGCTATACTCAATTATCAGGTCAATTACGAAAAACAGCTCGTTTCTTTAGGCCACTTTGTTTCCGTCGATGCTGATGCAATGGCGCGCGCCGGTACACTCAACGATAAGGCAAACGTTGGCACAACCATCATGCTCGGCTATTTCGATTCTCCGTTTAGCGCCACAATAGCCACCAAGAAAAACTTCCGCATCTATGCATATGAGCACGCAGAGGTCAACGCTGTTGCCTACGATGCCACCCTCGAAGGAGGCCTGTTCGATCGCACTAGCCCATACGTCATAAGCCCAAAAGATCTTACACCATTTGTATTCCAAAATCGTTTTGGCTTCGTGGTCATCTACAGGCGTCTGTATCTGGAATATTTCCAATCCCTTCTCAGCAACGAATTTACTACCGGCAACTTCCATGTTTGGGGTGGCGTGCAGATAGCATTTGGCCTATAAAACACTACAACTATACTCACTTTTGGGTTTTAACTTTTCACTTTAACTTAATACATTTGTGAAAATCACTCCTTTTGGATGCACTCGTATATTTTATTGCGCTCCCGTTTATTTACCTCATATCCCTGTTACCATTCTCCCTGCTCTATCTCCTTTCAGATTTTGTATACTTCATCCTGTTTTATTGTATCGGCTACCGCAAACAAGTAGTACTTCAAAACCTCCGCAATGCTTTCCCCGATAAAACAGATGCCGAGATCAATGCCATCTGTAAAAACTTCTATCACTACCTCTGCGACCTCATATTTGAAGTATTAAAGATCCTCACCATCAGCAAAAAAACAATGCTCAAACGTTGCAAATTCGATCCGGAAAGCCTTGCAATATTTTCAAAATACGCCGATGAAGGAAAAAGCGTCATTCTTGTCATGGGGCACATCGGCAATTGGGAATGGGCAGGCCACCCGTTTTCCTTATTGTGCAGGCAGCAGCTATATGTCATTTACCATCCGCTTGCTAACAAACGTTTCGATTGCTTTATGCATCGCATGCGCAGCCGCTTCGGCACCCGCATGATCGCCATGAGAACCGCTTATAAAGAAATGATCGCCCATAAAAACGAGCTCACCGCCACCGCCTTTATCGCCGACCAAACACCACAACCCGAAAACGCATATTGGACCACCTTCCTCAATCAGGATACACCTATATTCAAAGGCACCGAGATCATAGCCAAAAAGATGAACCTACCCATTGTATATTCCTATATCAAAAGAGAAAAAAGGGGCTACTATACCATGTTCTCCTCCATCCTCACCGATAACCCCGCCACCACAACCGATGGTGAAATATCCGAAATGCATACCCGCCACCTCGAACAAGATATCATCGCCAACCCCGAAACATGGCTCTGGTCACACCGCCGCTGGAAACATAAACGTCCCCTAACACCATAAAATACTTGGACCTTCTACACACGGGCAAACTCCCATCTTTCCTTCAAAGAGGGGATGCCAAATCAAACGAAGGTTTGATTTGGCTGGGGTGATAAAACACAGGTTCGCAGCGCTCCGTTCAAACAATTAGAAAATAAATTTATCGAAAAAGATAATTTATTTATTGACAAACGATAAATATCACTACTTTTGGTAGATAAAAACCTATTTATGAATAATGGATCGAAAGCAAGCACCAGAACAAAACAAATTCTAAAAGCAATGTATATACTGGCCTGGGTAGTGTTCATTTGCGTAATGATCCAGGCAGGTGCGCTCCTGCTTTCTTATTTCGTAAGTTGTATAAATCCAGTTGCATCAAAAAACCTATACAGTGGATTGGATATGTACCAACTCAGGCAGATCAACTTCCGGTATTATACAATAGCTGTATCCCTTATGATTGCTTTATTGTGTATTAAGGCATTCGTTACATTCCTGGTGATTAAGGTCATGTCAAAGGTAAACATGGAGAACCCCTTTACTATTAGAATAGCCCGGTTATTGGAAAAGATCAGCTACGGTCTATTGGGCGCTGCAATTCTTGCGTTGCTGCAAAACGCGCATACCACCTGGTTGTTTAATAAAACAGGTATCATTCAGGAAAAATGGGCCTTGGGGCAATGCCTTGTTATGGCAGCCCTAGTATTTATTATTTCACAGGTTTTCAAGCGCGGTGTAGAGATCCAATCCGAAAACGATTTAACTGTATAAGTCATGCCAATTGTCGTAAACTTAGATGTAATGATGGCGAGGCGGAAAATGTCATTGAATGAGCTTTCCGAGAAAGTAGGATTAACACTCGCTAATCTTTCCGTACTCAAAACCGGGAAAGCAAAAGCAATTCGGTTCAGTACCCTGGAATCTATATGCAAAGTACTGGATTGTCAACCGGCAGATATATTAGAGTACTCAGAATGAAAATGAATAGGCCATGTTACCGGGTAAGTCCCAAAACCATTAGCACCCCTCATGGGAATTGTACAAACCAACAAACCGCATGACATGAATATTATAGAGGCGAACAATTTAGTCTACAAGTACAATAGCAAACAACTGGTTTTTAACAACATTAGTGTGCACGTACCCGTCGGTTCAATATATGGTTTTCTCGGAGCAAACGGCGCCGGAAAAACAACTACCCTGAAATTATTGCTCGGCCTCTTAAAAAAGCAAAAGGGAGAAATAAAAATTTTCGACAAGACCATTGAAAAAAACAGGATCGAAATACTTAAAGACATTGGTTCGTTAATAGAAACCCCTTCTATCTATTCCCATCTTACTGCCGCAGAAAACCTTACCATCTGGCAAAAAGTGTATCAATGCAACCCAAAAAGAATAAATGAAGTTTCTGTCCTAGCCGAGTCTCCGCTTTTCGCGGGACTTGGCGGTAATTAAGAAGAAAAGTTGAAATGTATTTTAAGTGTAAAGGCTATTGACTCACTTGCGCTGTTCTTTACTCAGCCTGCCCTGAGCGATAGTCGAAGGGCTCATTCCATCTCACCCTCCCCTTCGGTGAGGGCCGGAGAGAGGTCCAAAAATCGACACCAGATCAACATCATTTGCTACTATTAAAAAAGCCAGCTCTTTAAAAATGGTATTATGCAGCAGATTATTTTGATGATAGAGGCAGTGAAGTCCAGCCTATGATGGCGTCTTTTTTAGCCCGACCTTACGATTGATGCCGATGAAGTATGATAGAACCACCACACGCTTGAGCAAGCACAATAGAATTACCGGGCAGGGTTAAAAGCTAGCGCCATGCAGGTGATAGATACTTTGCGCACCCAGCGTAGAGCCTCTTTTCGCGCGGAGCGATTCGACAACCAGCGAAGCGACTCATGAACACCATTAAAAAGACATCAACATAGTGAATAAAAGTCGCCTTTCTTTTGTTTCTTTTCTTTGGCGAAGCAAAGAAAAGAAAAGAGAAGAAGGACAAGCAACACCCACCATCCACCCACGACAAAAAGAAAAGTGTATACACTTTCAAAAGCTTATCCATTTTCTCTCCGAAATTTGATTATTATATTTATTAACCCCAATAAAAAAAAACTCGCCACACCATTTACAACTCAAACTTATGGCTCATCATCTATCCTGTTTAAAAATCAAAAATAGACAAGTGGCATATCCCCCTTCACCTTTACGCATACCCGGGTCCATAGATTCTTTACGGTCTTTGTGTGAAATTAATTTACCCGGCAATAATATAACACACCATCTACCCCTCACAGCAAAAGAAAAACTCAAAAACATAAAATGTCTCAGCACAAGACATTCCCGCTACATTTTAGGTACACTTTTCGCAACAACAACAATGACAGTCACTCACTTAGCAGAAAATAAAAAAATGAGGCATTTCCACAAAAACCAACTCCGCCATTTGTTTATAGTATCTTTATATCACAATATCGCGCACATGAAAAAAATAGCAACACTCCTGTTTTCAATATTTATTATTGCAGCAAAAGCTACTGCACAGCAAGCTACCCTCCAGGAAGATCTGACGCTAAAATATCTGGTACAGCTCCCCACTCAAAAATCTGCTAACCCTCCCGTCATCATACTCCTCCACGGTTATGGCAGCGATGAAAGAGACCTCTTCGAACTGCGGAATTTCTTCCCGAAGAATTATATAATTATCGCGGCGCGCGCTCCCTACAAATTACCCAACAACGGCTACCAATGGTATGAAATGACCGAAGTTAACGGCATCCACGATGGCAACCCAGCCCAGCTCACTAATAGCCGCAACCAGATCAAAAAATTCATAACCCAGGTCATATCTAAATACCACTCTGATCCAAAGGCCGTTTATCTTTCCGGCTTTAGCCAGGGAGCAATAATGAGTTACCAGGTTGGCCTCACTGCCCCGCAAATGCTGCGTGGCATTGCCGTACTCAGCGGCACCATTTACCCATCCCTGAAACCCCTTGTAAAAAAATCACCCTCATTAAGTGAACTTAAAATTTTCATCTCCCACGGCAATGTCGACGACCGCATCCCCTTCACCGACGGCCATGCCGCATATGACTATCTTAAAAAACTTGGCTTAAACCCCGACTTTCACAAATATGTAGGCATGGGCCATAGTATAAGTAAAGATGTCCTTTTTGACTTCGTTAATTGGTTAAAAAAATAATGCAGATCAGTAAATGAAGAAAGCACTGACATGAAAAAATATTTACAGACATATTACAGCGATCACATAAGCATTCCCGCTATCGTTGCAGAGAGATACGATGCCAACGTACCACAAAGCAATGCCCGCATACCCAATTTTGCGAGGTCACTTCTACGCTCCGGAGCTAATGCTCCTATACCCCCTATCTGCATACCCACACTACTGAAATTAGCAAAGCCGCATATGGCAATTGTAATAATTGTAAGTCCTTTTGTGGTTAGCACTGGCACTGCTTTTGTTGTAAGGCTTTTAAACGCAACAAATTCATTTACTGTAAGCTTTTGGCCAAGCAGTGTAGCTGCATTATTCACATCTTGCTGCGGCACCCCCATAGCCCATGCAAATGGATAAAATATTTTACCAAAAATAAAATCAAGAGAAAGCCCGCTATGTATATGTCCAAGCATCCAATTAACCATGGCAATTAATGCTATAAACCCAACAAGCATAGCAATTACATTCATTGCTATCTTAAACCCGTCTGCTGCACCATGCGTAATTGCATCTACAAGATTGGTGTAATTACTTTTCACTTCAAGCTTCACAGTCCCCATTGTTGGCGACACTTCAGTTTCCGGGAAAACTATCTTAGATATAACAAGTGCGCCGGGTGCGGCCATAAGGCTTGCAGCAATCAAATACTCAGGACGGGCTCCCATATTAGCATATATTATTAATATGCCCCCTGCTATGCATGCAAGGCTTCCGCTCATAGATGCCAACAACTCACTTTTTGTCATTGTTGGCAAGTAAGCGCGGATCATGACTTGTGCCTCCACTTGCCCAACAAACGCACTTGCCACGTTGCTCAATGCTTCAGCACCACTTACACGCATTACAAAATTCATGGCGCGAGCAACAAGAGATACAATAAACTGCATGACGCGCCAATGATAAAGAATTGCTACTAATACACAAACCAAAATAATTGTAGCTGTGATATTAAATGCAAATACAAATGTTGGAGCAACGCCATAATTTACCAATTGCCCATCTGTACCATATGTGGCAATGCCGCCATATACAAAACTTGCGCCTTCTTTTGCAAAACCTTCCAGTTTTTGCATCCCTTTTCCTAATAATTGAAAAAAATTATTAACTGTGGGTACCTTTAAAACCAATATAGCAATACCTAATTGCAGTCCTAAGCCACTCAACACCAA
Organism: uncultured Bacteroidota bacterium; assembly: GCA_903882965.1. Lineage (GTDB taxonomy): Bacteria > Bacteroidota > Bacteroidia > Chitinophagales > Chitinophagaceae > Nemorincola. The sequence goes on along the minus strand of CAIRZD010000044.1, from coordinate 10,656 downwards.
CCGATAATTTATGCGTCTTTTATTATTTGAGCATAAGAATGCGATGCCCAATATCAGTACAATACCTATCAATCCTGTGAAACGACCCATTAATTAGAAATTAAAGTCTGAACTCCAATATACAAATCGAAGTCAAAGGATGTTTATTATCTTATTGTGAATTTTATCAGAAAATTGAAATTATTGAAACAGATACTCTGCTTTTTCTATACTTTCAGGTTTACCGACGTCTATGAAAATATTACCTGTATGGTCATAACCTCTTAGTATATTACTTTTTGCGAGGTAAAGATAAAGGTCTATTAGTGAGAATTTGCCTTCAAATGGAATATCATTTAGGACTGCCTGTGATAAAATTTGTATGCCACTAAATGCAAATTCGTGTAACGGAACAATCCGTCTTGACATTCGCTCTTCATTTGTCTTCTTATTTATCCAGCCACTCAGAATCATATCGTTATCAAATAAGAGCATGCGGGAAGACTCTCTTCGCATAACAGCCAGCGTAGCGATGGCATTGTCTAAAGAATGGGAATGAATCATTTTTGCGAGATCAAGGTTTGAGAGAACGTCTACATTCATTAATATGAAAGCCTCTTCGCCAGCAAAAAAGGAAGCTGCTTTTTTGAGGCCTCCGCCAGTTTCGAGCACTTCATCGCGTTCATCAGAAATAGATATTTCACTACCAAAGCCATCGTGTTCAAATAATGCATCTTGTACCTTATCCGCGAAATGGTGTACGTTTATGATAACATCATAAATACCAAAACGCTGGAGGTATCTTATATTATGCTCCAATAGTGACTTGCCATTCACCTCTGCAAGAGCCTTGGGATTATGATCTGTAAATGGTTTGAGCCGGGTTCCTAAACCTGCAGCGAGGATCATTGCCTTCATGCAACAAAGCTATTTATAAATAATAAGCGAAATTATAAAAACGCTAAAAAATATAATTTATGACTTTGGTCATTTTTTCAAATATGCATTGATAAAATGAGATGGATTTCATTACCCAATTAATATAAAAGATTGGGTCATTTAAATGACCCAATCTTTTATTACGTAAAAAAGAAAAGCTATTGCTCAATCACGAAATGGAAAACTTTGTGCGCGCTTGTCGAATTTAAATTTAGCATATACATGCCATTAGCCAACGTATTACTGAGTGAAATAAGCTGATTAATATTTCCGCCATAAACCGTTAGTTTATCTTTATATACTACCTGACCAAGCATATCCGTTACTTCTATTGAGACATCATCATCACTTACTCCTAACGATCCTTTAATAGTAAACTGTCCTTTATTTGGGTTAGGTATTAACCTTACATCACTTAACCCAGATAATTGCTGCACACTTGTAGGTACAACATCTATGATGACCGTATTAAATGATACATATCCACATGGGCCAACACTTGTGACAAGACAAGTAACAGAATCATTATTTGAAAAAGCATTGTAACTAAATGTATCGTTGGTTGCACCAGGCATTACCATAGCGTTGATGACCCATTGATAAGTAACAACAGGGCCCGCATTTGTGACAGTTGCGGTAAATGTAACTGTCTCGCCTGTATGGATAGTTGTGCCCGGGCTTACAACGATACCAACAGATGGAATGTAAGAGGTATCTACCGTCATTGTAATGTGATTACTTGCGGCACTATCCGGAGTTTTGCAGCGCAGACTGCTTACCAACTCGCAATAAATATTATCTCCATTAACAGGAACTAAACCATAGGATGTACCTGATGCCAGTTGTTGAACTCCATTGCGGAACCACAGATAAGCCGGGCTTGAGCCACCGTTTATTCCTGCAGCGGTAAAGAGCGCTGCGGAACCTAAACAAACAGTGTCGCCGGGCGTTACTGAAATGCTAACAGATGTAGTGTCTGTATGAATTACAGTAATTGTATCCATTGCTGTTGCAGTAGCAGGGGAGGCGCAAATCGCACCACTGGTCATTGTAACAGATATCACGTCGCCATTTGAAGGAGACCAAGTAAGCGTATTGGTAGTGACGCCCGGAACAATAGAGCCATTTACGCCCCATTGATATGCAGTCGCCGGACCACCGACTGTTGGTATTGCAGTAAACAATACTGATGTACCCGAACATACTGTATCTCCTGACCCAGGTGATAAAATCACTCCAGGCACTACTATTGGATTTACGGTAATTACAGTTGTTATAATGCAACCTGTAGGCAGTGTATAAGTAATCAATGATGTTCCGACGGCAATACCGCTTACAGAACCTGAAGAGTTAATCGTAACATCAGCGCTACCAGCACTCCAACTACCACCACCTGCATCACTTAATGTAACTGATAACCCAATACACACATAACCAGAACCCGATATCGCAGCAGGTAACGGATTAACTGTTACTATAGCTGTTGTGATACATCCAGTTGCTATGGTATATGTGACAGTCGTTGTGCCCGCCAGAATACCAGTAATTAACCCACTACCTGACCCAACCGTTGCAACTGTTGTTATACCACTTGTCCATGAGCCTCCTGTTGTAGCATCACTTAAATTTGTTGTTAACCCTGCACAGACACTTAATGTGCCTGTTATCGTTGAAGGCAATGGATTAACTGTTAAAATTGCTGTTGTAATGCAGCCGGTGGGCAACGTGTATGTAATTGTGGCATTACCATTGGCAACACCTGTAACCACACCTGTGCCTGAACCCGCAGTAGCAATTGTAATATCGCTGCTGCTCCAACTACCGCCTGGGGTACCATCGCTTAATGTTGTTGTTAAGCCTGTACAAACAGCCAGTGTGCCGGTTATGGATGATGGCAGCGGATTAACTGTTACAACTGCGGTTGTGATACAACCTGTAGCTAAAGCATAAGTAATAGTAGTGGTACCAGCCAAAACACCGTTTACTAAACCACTACCTGAACCAATCGTAGCAACTGTTGTAGAACCACTGGTCCATGTACCACCTGTTGCAGCATCACTTAAGCTTGTCGTTAAACCAGCACAAACAGCCTGTGTACCAGTTATTGCCAACGGTAATGGATTAACAGTTAAAATAGCTGTTGCAATACAGCCTGTCGGCAAAGTATACGTAATTGTTGCGTTCCCGCTGGCCACACCTGTAATAACACCTGTACCCGAACCTGCGGTAGCAATGGTGTTATCGCTGCTGCTCCAGGTACCGCCTACTGTAAGATCGCTTAATGTTGTTGTTAACCCGGGACAAACACTTAATGTACCCGTTATTGATAATGGCAGTGGATTAACTGTAATAACAGCGGTTATTGTGCAACCTGTGGGCAATGTATAAGTAATTGTAGCAGTTGCCAGAGTTACTGAAACGCCGTTTACGATGCCAGTGCTTGAACCTATTGTAGCAACGGCAATATCACTGCTGTTCCATGTGCCGCCAGTTAAGCCGTCGGTCAAGCTTGTTGTCAAACCAGTGCAGACGCTCAATGAGCCTGCTATAGCTGTAGGTAATGGATTAACTGTTACAATAGCTGTAGCAAGACAGCCAGTAGGTAATGTATATGTAATTGTTGCATTACCACCACCGATACCCGTAACAACTCCGGTTCCTGAACCAACCGTAGCGACAGTAATATCACTGCTGCTCCACGTGCCACCAGATGTACCATCGCTCAGCGTTGTTGTTAATCCGGCACAAACACTCTCTGTACCGGTTATGGGCGTTGACAAAGGATTAATCGTTACTACCACTGTTGCAATACAGCCTGATGGCACCGTATAAGTAATTGTGGCAGTGCCCCCGGATGCGCCGGTAACAATACCTGTAGCTGAACCCACTAAAGCAATAGTATTGTCACTGCTGCTCCATGCACCGCCTCCGGTAGGATCGCTTAATACGGTAGTCAGCCCTGCGCAAAAACTAAGCGGAGAGCCTGTTATAGCCAATGGGGATGTATTAACTGTTATTATCGTTGTTATAAGACAGCCAGTGGGTAAAGTGTAAGTAATAGTAGTAGTACCAGCCAGAACACCAGAAACAATCCCACTACCAGAGCCAATTGTTGCAACAGTTGTAGTGCTACTAAGCCATGTACCGCCTGTTAAACCATCACTTAAGCCGGTTGTTGCGCCTGTGCAGGCGGTTGACGAACCAGTTATAGTTGTGGGCAATGGATTAACAGTAACGATAGCTGTTGTAATACAGCCAGTTGCAGTTAATGCATAAGTAATAATTGTTGTACCCGCAGAAACGCCGGAAACAATGCCGCTACCTGAGCCGATAGTTGCTACGGCCAAACTACTACTGCTCCATGTACCGCCTGATGTGCCATCAGTTAAAGTAGTAGTTAATCCTGCACAAACAGCCAGTGAACCATTTATAAAGGATGGCAATGGGTTAACGGTTATAATAGCTGTAGTAATACAGCCTGTAGGCAATGTATAAGTAACTGTACCCAGCCCACTTCCTCCTGCGATTCCGGTAACAATACCTGTAGAAGACCCAACACTTACAAAGCCGCTGCCGCTCCAGGTGCCATCAATATCTATATCACTTAAGCTGGTTGTTAACCCAGCACAAACAGTCAGCGCACCGGATATTGGGGCTGGCAATGGATTAACAGTGACAACAGTTGTTATCATACACCCTGTTGGTAAAACGTAAGTAATCGTTGCAGTTCCTCCGGCTACAGACACACCAGTTACGACGCCTGTGCCTGAACCTACTGTAGCGATAGTATTATCACTGCTGCTCCATGTGCCGCCTGTTATGCCATCACTTAAACCTGCTGTTAACCCAGTACAAACACTCAGCGTGCCTCCTATAGTTGTAGGCAATGGATTAACTGTTATAATGGCTGTATTGATACACCCTGTACTGACCATATATGTTATTACAGATGTACCCGCAGTTATCCCGGTTACAATACCTGTTGCAGAACCAACTGTGATATTGCCATTACTGCTGTTCCATGTACCACCGGCTGGGGTTGAATTCAATGTTGTAGTTAACCCAGCGCAAACATACTGGGTGCCAGTTATGGTTGTAGGGTTAGGGTTAACAGTAACAGTAGTTGTTGCAGAGCACCCAGTGCCGAGTACGTCCGTTATAGTTGCAGTCCCTGCAGCCAGGCCTGTAACAATACCTGTTGAAGATCCAACGGTTGCATTGGCATTGCTGCTGCTCCATATACCGCCCGAGGGGGTTGAATTCAATGTAGTAGTTAAACCCACACAAACATTTGTAGTTCCTGTTATAGGCGTGGGATTAGGATTAATGGTCACTATGGCTGTATTGATACAACCTGTGCTGATAGTATATGTTATTACAGATGTACCTGAAGTTATCCCGCTTACAATACCTGTTGCAGGATCAATAGTGGCATTGCCATTACTGCTACTCCATGTACCACCTGCCGGCGTTGAATTCAGTGTAGTTGTTGACCCTACGCAGACATTCAATGCACCTGTTATTAGTGGATTTGGATTAACCGTAACTGTACCAGAGATGGAACAACCGGTGGGCAATGTATAGACAATACAAACTGTGCCTGCCAGAGGGCCGCCCATTACAATACCGGTTGATAGACCTATGTTTACATAACTATCGCTTGTTCCTCCGCCCGAGCTACTGCAAATACCCCATGCGCCTCCAGAAGGAGTTGAACTCAATGCAGTCGTTAGCCCAACACATACATTTAGTGTGCCGGTTATAGCAGCCGGATTAGCATTAATGGTCACTATAGCTGTATTGATACAACCAGTACTAGCGATATATGTTATTACAGATGTACCGGAAGCTATACCGCTTATAATACCTGTTGCAGATCCAACGGCGGCATTGCCATTACTGCTGCTCCATACACCACCCGATGGTGTTGCATTCAATGTGGTTGTTAATCCTAAGCAAACATTTAACGAGCCTGTTATAATTGGATTTGGATTAACGGTAACCGGGGTAGTTGCTATACAACCCGCGATAGATGTATATGTAACTGTAGCTGTACCTGCTATAGATCCTGTTAGGATACCTGAGGTTGACCCAATGATCGCATTCGTATTACTGCTACTCCATGCGCCGCCAGCAGGGGTAGAATTCAAAGTGGTGGTTAAGCCTACACATACATGTGTAGTGCCAGTAATAGAAGTTGGGTTACAATTTATGGTTACCGTTGCAGTATTATAACAACCGGTGCCAACTGTATAGCTAATTACAGATGTGCCGCAAACTACAGCACTAACAATACCTGTAGTTGGCCCGACACTTGCATTTCCGTTGCTACTTGTCCATATACCACCTGCAGGAGTTGAATTTAATGTGGTTGTTGCCCCCCCACATATATTTAAATTACCAGTTATAGTAGTAGGGTTAGGGTTAACGGTAACCGGGGTAGTTATTATACAACCAGTTGGTAAAGTATAAGTAATTGTAGCAGTACCTGCTATAGAGCCGGTTACAATACCTGAGGTTGATCCAATGATTGCATTCGTATTGCTGCTACTCCATGTGCCGCCTGAAGGAGTAGAATTCAAAGTAGTGGTTAAACCTACACAAACATTGGCAATGCCTGTTATTACTGATGGTAATGGATTGACAGTAACAATAGCCGTTATCATACAGCCTGTTGGTAATGTATAGGTAATTGTTGCGGTTCCACCGGCTACTGATACACCGGTCGCAACGCCTGAACTAGGGTCAATAGATACAACAGTTGCATCACTGCTGCTCCAGGTACCGCCCGTTAAGCCATCGCTTAAGGCTGTTGTTAAACCCGTGCATACATTTAGTGTACCTCCTATAGCTGTAGGTAATGGATTGACTGTAACTGTAGCTGTGGTTATACAACCTGTAGGCAGTGTATATGTTACTGTAGCATTACCTTGCCCTTCTCCTGTCACAAGCCCTGAACTTGGGTCAATAGCTGCAATGGTACCGTCACTGCTACTCCATGTGCCACCTGTAGTACCGTCACTCAGGCTTGTTGTTAAGCCTACGCAAACACTTAAAGTGCCCGATATAGCTGGAGGTAAAGGATTGACAGTTGCCACAGACGTTGTAATACATCCTGTTGACAAGGTATATGTAATTGTTACAGTTCCCGGTGCAACGCCGCTGACAATGCCCAGATTAATATCGATCGTAGCAATAGTTATATCACTGGTGCTCCATGTGCCGCCGGTAGTAGCATCGCTTAAATCGGTCGTTGAACCCGGACAAGTAGTCAAAGTCCCAGAGATCGCAGGGGGCAGAGGATTTACGGTTATTGATACTGTGTCAGATGAAGAACAACCGCCCCCGCTTGCGGTAACTGTGTAAATAGTTGTTGCAGTGACCGCATTTGCGGTAGGGTTTGCATCAGTAGTGCTACTTAGGAAAGTAGAAGGACTCCATGTATAAGATATGCTATTGGTAGCTGTTACAACTACATTATCTATAGCCCACTGATTGCCAAAGAAAGAATTATAATACCACCTTAACATGACGTTTGACTGGCCAAGCGCGCCGGCAGGTAATGAAGTAACTATATTTGGTGAACCAACACTCCAAGTATAATTATAATCACCTGCACCGATCTCATTGAGTACCGTTGACCATGTAGTTCCACCATCAGTAGAATAATCTACTTCTACATTATTATCGCCAGAATAAGAATTATAAAATTCGTTATAAGCGAGTGAAACTGTACTATATCCTACAGTAGAAAACGACGGCGAAATTAATGATGAAATTAGAGTAACAGTTCCTGCAAGGTCTCCGTCAACAGCAGCGTAATTTGATCCATCCCCAGTTAGGAATGGCTGATCGCCTAAGCTACCCGGAGCAACGACCGCCCAGTTATATATCGAGGAAGCCCCTGTATTAACCACGGTAAATGCATCAAGCCCTGAATTGAAGTTTTCGCTTAATAATATATTACCAGCCAGAGTAGCATTTGCGGCAAGGCTGGCTGAGCCTCCGGGACAAACACTTGTAGGGGATGCAGCTGGTGTAAGAACAGGTGATGGGATAACTATTTCTATAGCGTTCGCATCTATACAGCCATTACCAAGTGTATAGGTTATTGTTACTGATCCTGCGGCAACAGTAGTTAATATTCCAGAAACCGGATCAATTGTTGCAATAGTTGGGTCGCCGGAACTCCATGTCCCCCCAGATGAAAGATCACTCAAAGTTGTTGTTAAACCCAGGCAAACATTAGGAGCACCCATTATCGCTGCGGGCGTTTGATTGACGGTTACATTAGCATAAATAGGTGCGCCACACGTATTGGCATATGAAATATTTACAGTTCCTGCTGCTACTCCGGTAACGATTCCGGAAGAAGTTCCAACGGTAGCTATGGTTATATCACTGCTTGTCCAATTTCCTACGCCACCCGGATCGGCAAGTGTAGTATTTGCAGCCGTACATACCGTAAGGGTTCCTGTAATAGGGCCGGGGACATCATTAACTATAAATGTGGCAATTGCAGGGCAACCTGACGAGTTAGTATAGCTGATTGCTACAGTACCTACTGCCACGGCGGTAACCAAACCAGAGGTCATATCCACACTTGCAATGGTAGCATCACTACTGCTCCATGTGCCGCTTGGTGTTGCATCACTTAATTGGCTGGTGTTTCCTATACATGCATTCAATGTTCCTGTTATTGCTAACGGAACAGGATTAACGCTTACGGTAACATTATTTGTGGTAGCACAACCAATCCCTGTAGCAGTAACAGTATATACGTTAGTCCCAACCACTGTTGAAGTTATTGTAGCACTGGCACACGAAGCACAGGAAATCCCTATAGTATCTGCAGTGCCAACCCATGCATAAGTCAGGTTTGGAGTTGCCGTAAGCACTACATTATCTACGATCCACTGGTTGCCAAAAAATGAATTATAATACCATCTTAACATCACGTTTGGCTGGCCAAGTGCCCCGGTTGGCAATGGAGTGGTTATATTGGGAGACCCGACAGACCAGAAGTCATTATAATCGCCACCGCTACTGATTTCATTTATTACGGTAGCCCATGTTGTTCCGCCATCAATGGAATAATCCACCTCTACATTAATGTCACCGAAATAAGAATTATAAAATTCATTATAAGCGAGCGATGCAGCAGCATATCCCACAGTAGAAAACGATGGAGAGATCAATGATGAAGTTAATGTAACAGTTCCGGCGAGGTCTCCGTCAACAGCTGCATAGTTTGACCCATCACCTGTTACGAATGGCTGATCACTTAAGCTACCAGGAGGAACAACGGCCCAGTTATATATGGATGCAGCCCCGGTATTAACAACGCTCCATCCGTCAAGCCCGGTATTGAAAGTTTCATTAATTAACGTAACATCCGAAATTGTAGCACCTGCAGTAAAGTTAGTACTGTCGCCGGCGCAAATTGTTGCAAACGTTCCGGGATTTATTGTAATTGCAGAGGGAAATGGATTTACAACAAAAGTGGCGCCTGCTGTGCAGCCACTAGGTATGGTATAAATTATATTAACTGCACCCGGCGCAACACCAGTCACTGTGCCAAGGGTCATATCAATTGCAGCAATAGTACCGTCGCTACTACTCCATGTGCCGCCGGTTGTGGCATCACTTAAAGTGGATGTATTACCCACACAGACATTTGTGGTGCCGGTAATTGCCGCAGGGGGTGTATTGAGTATTAAATTATAACAAGGAGTTGTCGCACTAAGTGAAGTGGTAGTGCAGGTAACAATACAGTTATAGTTAGTAGTAGCTGTTACCGATGCCGTATAAGTTACGTTGGTAGCTCCAGGCACGGGCGTCCAGGTGGTGCAATCAGGAGATGTCTGCCATTGATACGTAAGCCCTGCCGCAACTGTAGCGCCTGGCAAACTCAGCGTTGATGTAAACGGAGCACATGCACTCGTAGTATCCGCGCTGATAGTGCCTGCGGTAGGTGTGCCGGTACATGGAGGCAAAGGAACAATATTGACGACATAATCTGCAACTGTACCACTATAATATTCCGGATTTGAAAAGCCAAATTGGATCTGGCATGGATCCAGATCTGTGGACAAAACCTGGGTGAAAAAGAACTCCCATATACCGCGAATGCGCATCAGGTGCTCACCGGGTGTTGCTGTTATTGGGATAGAAATATTAAAAGTAACAGGGTCTGGCGTTGAAAATGTATTGTAACCTGCGACCGGTGTCACCTCTTCTGACGGATCAAATGTACCATCATCATTAAAATCTATCCACACCTGCAATTCCTGATAGTTTTGAATTGCGCCGAATGATGCTGAACTTGAGTAAACACCACTTTGTTGCATGCTTACCGGTGTCATCGCTGTCCGGTCGAGATAACCGGTATTTGGGTCTGCGGCAGTAGTAATCCCTACATCGCTTAATGTAGAACCGCTATAACCGGTAATATTAAAAGCATCTACTCCATCAATTGCACTTCCGGGCTCTCCAACCCATGAAGCTGAGGTGGGTAAGCAGGTGGGCAGAGGAATAAATGTGGCAAAGGCTGATGTAGAAGATGCAGTGGCATATGTGGGGCAGGTTTCAACACATTCATAATAAGTGCTGGCACTAATACCTGTAAAATTATACCCTGCCAGTGTAGCTCCAGGAATATCAGTAAATGTAACCCCGTCAGGCGAGGATTGCCATTGATAGGTAATGCCCCCCGCAATAGTATTGCCGCTAAGGCTC
>CAIRZD010000043.1 GCA_903882965.1 uncultured Bacteroidota bacterium | reverse complement strand
CATCATCAAAGTATTGAAAGACTGTTCTTTTACCAATAACCTTCGATTTCAATTTGCTTTGTAAAAATTCGGCTGAATAATCCTTTTCATCATTATCCAGATCAAGTAACAATTTACTCGCTTCATGCTTCTTTTTATTAATCTTATTAAATATTTCTTTAAACAATGGGTGTTTAGTCTTTGGAATGTTTTCATGATAATTCCATAAATCTTTAGAACAGCTTACACCTAGAGATATATATTTTGATTTTCTATCCTTGGTGAGTCTCAGCATAATGGGATGCTCCCCGTTTTTGAGTACCTTTGATTCGTACAACACTACTTTTATATTAGATACCATAGCTTTTCTGGTTTAAACATGGTTTAAACAATTTGAATAAAAATCAGTAAAGGTCAAAAATGAAATTAGTGCAAAACCCTTATCAGTAAAGGGTTTGATAAGAAACAATAGGAGAATAAAAACAACGGAAAACAAATATTTCGAGCATGGCATGCAAGAGGTAACCGGTTCGACTCCGGTATTCTCCACAAGCTTTAAATCGCCTTCGGGCGATTTTCTGCTATAAAAAGGATACAATCTGAATATGAAAAAAATAATAGGTTACAGGAAATTATTAGGGGTAAGTGAAAAAGCGGAATTGCAGGAGTTAAAAACTGTATACCGGAATTTGATGAAGAACTGGCATCCGGATAAATTTCATGATAACCACGATCTTAAGACGCAAGCTGAAGCAAAAAGCAAGCACATTATTGAAGCATATCACTTTCTAGTAAGTATTGCTCCGGAAACACTGTTACAAACACTAACTGAATATACACTTACTATCACATCTTCCGGGATACTGGATTTTGAATACAAAGCAGAGACGCTACAAATAAAATTTGTTGACGGAAGCAGTTATGAATACTTTGGTGTTCCCAAAGCTATATATGTAAAACTTGTCAATGCCCCCGCACCCGGGCGATTTGTGCGCAGGCATATTTATAATTCATTTCCTTACAGACCTGTAGGTAAAGCGGTAGCTGTTTAATTAATTTAGTACAAGAACACCGGTATCGAGAAATATTTTATCATGTATTTTTGGATCATGATAAAAATATATGGCATCAAGAATTGTGATACGATGCAGAAGGCACTGAAGTGGCTGGATGCAAAAAAACTCAAGTACTATTTTCACAACTACAAAGAAGAAAGTATTGATAAAGCCACACTTGAAGTATGGTTAAAAAACTTCCCTGTTGATAAACTCATAAATCTGAAAAGCAGTACTTATCGCTTGCTGAGTGACCTAGAAAAAGCAAGTATTACCGATAAGAAAAAGGCTATTGAACTAATGATGAAAAACACTTCTATCATAAAACGGCCTGTTTGGGATCTCGGTAGTGGGAAGTTTTTTTTAGGTTGGAATGAAGATGAGTTGAAGAGCCTTGTATGATACGTTCAATATTAATTATTTTCTGACCAAAATCATATCCTCTGCTGCCTAAAGTCATTGTTGTCAAATAAATACATAGTTACGTTTGCAGGTACAAAACGTAGTTCATGCCTTTTTATCATACTTTAGGAATTATACCCGATAAGCGCCATATAGTAAGCCGCCAGCCTGATGGAAAATTGTACCAGGAAGAGTTGGTAGGTACGCAGGGGTTTGCAGGACTTTCCTCACTTGTATATCATTTATATCCACCAACGAGAGTAAGACAAAAAGGGAAACCTTATTCTGTAAAGCCGGAGATAGCCATAGAAAACGGGCTTAATGCGATGAGCTTTAATGGCTTTGATGTGCAGCCGGAAAAGGATTATATGAAAAGCCGGAAAACGCTTTTTGTAAATGCAGCTATGCATATAGGTCTGGCAGCGCCTATGGAGTCAACACCATATTTTTATAAGAATGCTGATGCTGATGAAATGTTATTTGTGCACAAAGGCAGCGGTGTTTTGGAAACTATGTATGGGTCGCTTCATTTTCAGTATGGCGATTATATTGTGATACCGAGAGGTACGGTGTACAAAATACGGTTTAATACTGCTGAAAATAAATTGTTGTTCATAGAATCCTTTGATCCCATTTTTACTCCACGGCGCTACCGGAATGATTTCGGGCAACTACTGGAGCATTCTCCTTTTTGTGAGCGGGATATCAAGCGGCCATCTAACCTGGAAACATTTGATGAGCAGGGCGAGTTTGACATATTTATTAAGAAGAAGGGAATGATGTTCCCGTATGTATACGCCAATCATCCTTTTGATGTAGCCGGATGGGATGGTTATCATTACCCGTATACGTTTTCTATTTTCAATTTTGAGCCTATCACCGGGCGCATACATATGCCGCCTCCGGTGCACCAGACTTTTGAGAGCAGGAACTTTGTCGTGTGTTCTTTTGTGCCGAGGCTTTATGATTATCACCCACTTGCAATACCTGCTCCATATCATCACAGCAATATAGACAGTGACGAAATACTATATTATGTGGATGGTGATTTCATGAGCCGTAATAATATAAAGGCAGGACAGTTTACACTACACCCAGGCGGTATACCACATGGGCCGCACCCGGGAGCTATAGAACGGAGTATAGGAAAAAAGGAAACGAAGGAACTGGCAGTAATGATAGATCCTTTTAACCCTGTTATGATAACCACAGAAGCGATGAAACTGGAAGTGGGAGATTATTATAAATCATGGCTGGAGTAATTGTTAATGATTAATGGTGAATGATTAATGGTAAACAATTAATAAAACAAACAACGCTTATGGATACGCACAATTTAAAGGATGTAACCAATTACAATTACGGGATCGAAAAGATCTTTGAAAAAGCACAGGACTTTCTGCCGATCAATGGTACTGATTATGTAGAGTTATATGTAGGCAACGCAAAGCAGGCAGCACATTTTTATAAGACCGCATTTGGCTTTCAGTCGCTGGCATATGCCGGGCTGGAGACAGGCGTAAAAGACCATGTATCGTATGTGTTGATGCAGGATAAAATAAGGCTTGTACTTACAACACCCCTGATATCAGAAAGCCCGATATCTGAGCATATAAGAAAACATGGCGATGGGGTAAAAGTAATAGCGTTATGGGTAGATGATGCTCGCAAAGCATTTAAGGAAACAACATCGCGGGGCGCAGAAGTGTATTTTGAGCCTATGGTTGAGAAAGACGATAATGGAGAAGTAGTACGTGCCGGAATACGTACTTATGGAGATACTGTGCACATATTTGTAGAAAGGAAAAATTACAATGGCGTTTTTCTGCCGGGTTACGAACGCTGGGACCCGGAATATGATCCTACGCCAATAGGTCTTAAATATATAGATCATATGGTAGGTAATGTGGAACTTGGATCTATGAATAAATGGGCCGGTTTTTATGCGGATGTAATGGGTTTTGCAAACCTTGTCACCTTTGATGATAAAGACATATCTACTGAGTACACAGCATTGATGAGTAAGGTGATGACCAATGGTAACGGGCGCATAAAATTCCCGATAAACGAACCAGCTAAGGGAATCAAGAAATCACAGGTGGAAGAATACCTGGATTTTTATGGTGGTGCGGGGTGCCAGCATATAGCAGTGGCCACAGATGATATAGTATTTACGGTTATGGAAATGAGGAGAAGAGGGGTGGAATTCCTTTATGTGCCGGGCAAGTATTATGATACAGTAGGAGATCGTGTAGGCGAGATAGCAGAGGATATGGAAACGCTCAAAGCGCTTGGGATAATGGTAGACAGAGATGAAGAAGGGTACCTATTGCAGATATTTACAAAACCTGTGGAAGACCGGCCAACACTATTTTTTGAGATAATACAGCGCAAAGGTGCGCGGTCATTTGGCAAGGGTAATTTCCAGGCATTATTTGAGTCGATAGAAGCAGAGCAGGCAAGAAGGGGGACGTTATAGTTTTTATTAGCTGATGTAATAATCGGTTGATTAGCAAATATGTTTAATTAAAAACACCGATCAGGATTTTATGGAACTGCTGGAAAAAACAGACAAGATTCAGGAAGAACTATTGAAGAACTTCGAAATAAAAATAGATCGCGGAGATGCTATAGAACCGAGAGACAAGATGCCAGATGGATACAGGAAGCATCTTATCCGGCAGATGTCACAGCATGCTCACTCTGAAGTGATTGGCATGCAACCTGAAGGTAATTGGATAACGAGAGCCCCAAGTTTAAGGGCCAAGCAAATATTGCTGGCAAAAATACAGGATGAAGGAGGGCACGGCCTTTACTTATATAGTGCTGCAGAAACCCTTGGTATATCAAGAGATGAAATGATAGCCCAGTTACATTCGGGAAAGGCCAAATACTCTAACATTTTTAATTATCCGGCATTGACATGGGCGGATATAGGCGCAATAGGATGGTTAGTGGATGGTGCTGCAATAGTGAACCAGGTTTCATTACAGCGTACCTCCTACGGTCCTTACTCGCGTGCTATGGTGCGGATATGTAAGGAAGAAAGTTTTCACCAGCGGCAAGGTTATGAGATCATGTCGAAAATGATGAAGGGTACAAAGGATCAACAGGGGATGGCGCAGGATGCGATGAACAGATGGTGGTGGCCGTCGCTGATGATGTTTGGGCCACATGATAGTGAATCGCCGCATACAGGAGATGCCTTTAAATGGAAGATAAAAAGAAGTTCGAATGATGAGCTACGGCAGAAGTTTATAGATAAGACCGTGCAGCAGGCAGAAGTGATAGGGCTTACCATACCTGATAAAGACCTGAAATGGAATGAAGCTAAGGGGCATTATCACCATGGGCCTATAAACTGGAATGAGTTTTACAGTGTTATCGGCGGTGGCGGCCCATGTAATAAACAACGCATGGCGCACCATATAAAAGTGCATAACGAAGGCGAGTGGGTAAGATCGGCAGCAAAGGCATACCAGGAAAAGAAAGAAAAAAAATTACTCCATTTATAAAACAAAGTTTATGGCAACAGATTCACAGTTTGCAACATGGGAGGTATTTATGCAAACAAAACCCGGCGCTAATTATATACATGCCGGCAGTGTGCATGCATCAGACAAAAAAATGGCATTGCAAAATGCAAGAGACACTTATACACGCAGAGGTGAAGGAACAAGTATATGGGTAGTACCATCAGATGCAATTGTAGCTTCTAACCCAGACGACAACGAAATGTTCTTTGATCCGGCTAATGATAAGGTATACCGCTTACCTACTTTTTATGTGATGCCAGAAGGGGCAAAAGCAATTTAAAACCTTAATAACATGACTGAACAGCAAGCATTATATAAATATTGTCTCATACTGGGTGATAATGCGTTGATACATTCTTACCGGTTGTCTGAGTGGTGCAGTAATGCACCAATACTGGAAGAAGACTTAGCATTGACCAACTTTTCACTGGATATGATAGGCAGGGCGCAAGCGTTACTTAGCTATGCAGGAAAGATAGATGGGAAAGGTAAAACCGATGATGACCTGGCATACCGCAGAGGCGAAAGGGAATTTTACAATCACTTATTGAAGGAGATGCCAAATGGCGACTTCGCGAATACGATCGCAAAATTGTTGTTTACTTCTGCTTATGAATATTACTTTTTCAATGAGCTACAACACAGCGCTGATAAAACTTTAGCAGCCATTGCTGCAAAGACGATAAAGGAAGTAAAATACCATATGGCACATGCTACTGACTGGGTGTTGAGGTTAGGGGATGGCACCGATGAGAGCCATCATCGTATACAAAAGGCTGTAAACGAACTCTGGATGTATACCGGTGAATTATTTGAAACGAATGAAGCAACCGCGATCCTGGAGGATAAAAACATAGCTGTTGATATGGCCGTAGTGAAGGCAAAATGGAAACAGGAAATTGAGCGTGTACTTACCGAAGCTACATTGACCGTGCCAAAAGATCAATATATGCAGACGGGTGGCAGTAAGGGGGTGCATAGCGAATATCTTGGCCACATTTTATCTGAAATGCAATATCTGCAACGCGCATATCCCGAAGCAATATGGTAATCTCATCACATACAAAAGAGGAGGTTTTCAATATACTCTCAGTGATCCCAGATCCGGAGATACCTGTAGTGAATATTTTTGAAATGGGCATGCTCCGGGATGTATTAATAAGTGATAAAGGATATGAAATAATCCTGACACCAACATATTCCGGCTGCCCGGCAATGGGTGTTATAGAGCAGGACATAAAGATGGCATTAGCTGCAAACGGCGTTTTTCCGGTAACAGTGAATTTGGTTTATGATCCTGCATGGACAACAGATTGGATGAGTGAAGTTGCAAAACAAAAATTAAAGATCTATGGGATCGCACCCCCACTCCACTCATCCTGCAACCAGGATATTTTTGCAAACAACATTATCAAATGTCCCCGTTGCCAATCAGGAGATACAGTGCTGCTAAGCCGTTTTGGTTCTACGGCCTGCAAGTCGTTATATAAGTGTAATGATTGTAAAGAACCTTTTGAATATTTTAAGTGTCATTAAGTAAAGAACTTGTGTATGTTCATACAGCAGATATATACTAATTGCCTGGCTCATGCAGCCTATTATATAGAATCAGGGAAAGAGGCAGCAGTAATAGATCCGTTAAGAGACCCTGAACCATATCTGAAACTTGCGCGTGAGCGCGGAGCAACCATTAAGTATGTACTGGAAACCCATTTTCACGCAGATTTTGTTTCAGGGCATATAGATCTTGCAAACAAAACAGGTGCAAACATTGTGTATGGCCCCGGTGCTAACCCGGCATATAAAGCCTATATAGGAGCAGATGGAGAAAAGCTGCACATAGGTAAACTGCAGTTGCAAGTATTACACACACCGGGTCATACTATTGAATCAACCTGTTATTTACTATATGACGAGGTTGGTAAAATGCATTCAATATTTACTGGAGATACACTCTTTGTGGGAGATGTGGGTAGGCCTGATCTACTCAGCGGCAACCTGTCAAAAGAAGAACTTGCGTCTATGTTATTTGACTCATTGCAGAACAAAATAAAAGTATTACCTGATGATGTGATCGTTTATCCGGGGCATGGAGCCGGTTCGGCCTGCGGGAAAAATATTGGTAAGCAATCATTCTCTACAATTGGTGAACAAAAGGCGGTTAATTATGCCTTGCTGACCAATGACAAGGAAACGTTTATAAATGCTGTAACATCAGACCTGCCGGTGATACCCGGATATTTTTTTAAAGATGCTGTTATCAACAAAACGGGGTACACTTCATTTGATGAAGTACTTAGAAAAAATATGCGTGCTTTACCGATCGATGAATTTAAAGCTATGCGAAAACAAGGTTCATTGGTGCTGGATACCCGTGATCCTATGGACTTTGCTACAGGCTATATAAAAGGATCGCTGAATATAGGGCTGAATGGCGATTTTGCGGTATGGGTTGGTACGCTTGTAGATGCAGATACTCCGATATTACTTATTACTCTCCCGGGTAAAGAAAAAGAAGCAATAGAGCGATTAGCGAGAATAGGATATGAAAATGTAAATGGCTACTTGCAGGGTGGCATAAGCAACTGGTTTGCGAGCAAAAATCATTATGATAACATTTTAACATTTAACGGGGAAGAATGTGGGCACTTGCTTGATACCGAAGAATATGATCTGCTTGATGTAAGAAACAGGCTTGAAGTGGCAAAACATAGAATGGTAGGATCGGTACATATACCGCTAAATATGCTTAAGAGTAAGTATACAACTCTTGATAAGAATAAAAAGTGGCTGATATACTGCGCAGGGGGCTACCGTTCAATGATAGCCGCTTCGTTTTTGAAGGCGCAGAGTTTTGATTTTGTTGCAAGTATAGAAGGTGGTATAAAAGAAGTGATACAACATGCACCACAACTGGTGGAAATGGATCTGGAATAAAAAGTAAGTTTCAGAGCTGAAAAGCGCGTCAAATAAGGGCAAATGACCCATTTTGGCGTGCTTTCTTTATTTAGAAGGTTTTCAAACCCCCTTTAATAATTCCATCCAAAGAATTTAAAGTTTTCTTGTGATTTTATCCACATTTTTTCACCAAAAATTGGGTAAATTACAGTGTATAAACAGGCATAAATTTTTCAGTCGCATTAAAAAAATAAAAATTTCCTTTAGTCGGCTTGGGGTTCATCGGTTATCCACATAAAGTGAATTTCTTTATTCACTTTCGGCGGTTCTTTTGAATAATTTAGCTGTCCGCACCCCCAAATTTTAACTTTAAAATAATATTGATAATATGAGCGCCAATTTTAAAAACAAGGGCCTAGCCTTCGACCGCCAATATACCCGCGATGGAGTAAGCCCATATGACATGTTTGAGTACGATTACCGTACTTCTGTAATCCGGAATCCTAATGGCGAAAAGGTTTTCGAGATGACCAATGTGGAGGTGCCAAAACATTGGTCGCAAATAGCGACTGATATATTAGCCCAAAAATATTTTCGTAAAGCAGGTGTGCCGCAACCAGATGGCAGCATTGGCCGCGAAACATCTATAAAAGAGGTAGCGCATCGTCTTGCCCATTGCTGGCGCACATGGGGCGAGGAATATGGCTATTTCCATTCAAAGATGGACGCGCAGGTATTTTATGAAGAGCTTGTGTATAGCATAATGATGCAGAGCTGTGCTCCGAACTCACCACAATGGTTCAATACCGGCCTGTTTAACAGCTATGGTATTAATGGTAAGGCGCAGGGGCATTACTATGTAGATGCTAAAACAGGAAAACTGGAACGCTCTAAAAATGCATACGAACGCCCCCAGCCACATGCCTGCTTTATACTGAGCGTGGATGATGACCTGGTAAACGAGGGCGGCATCATGGACCTTTGGGTGCGTGAGGCACGCATCTTCAAATACGGCTCGGGTGTAGGTACTAATTATTCTAATATACGTGCAGAAGGTGAAAAGCTGAGCGGTGGCGGTACATCGAGCGGACTGATGAGCTTTTTGAAAATAGGTGACCGTGCTGCGGGCGCTATAAAAAGTGGTGGTACTACCCGACGTGCAGCCAAAATGGTATGCCTTGACCTGGACCACCCGGAAGTAATAGACTTTATAGATTGGAAGGTAGAAGAAGAAAAGAAAGTAGCTGCATTGATAACAGCAGGTTATGCATCTGACTATGAAGGCGAGGCTTATAAAACAGTATCGGGCCAAAACTCTAATAACTCAGTACGTGTGCCCAACTCATTCTTCCATGCATTAGACAACAATGCCGATTGGGATATGACCGCACGGAGCACCGGCAAAGTGATGAGGACCATACCTGCAAAAGAACTGTGGGAAAAAATAGCTTACTCTGCATGGCGCTGTGCGGATCCCGGTACGCAATATGATACTACTATTAACGAGTGGCATACCTGCCCTGAAGGTGGAAGTATACGTGCATCTAATCCATGTTCAGAATACATGTTCCTTGATAACACAGCATGTAACCTTGCATCACTGAACCTGCGCCGTTTCTTTAATGAAGAAACCAGCAAGTTTGATGTACAGGGCTTTGAATATATGACACGCCTGTGGACGGTGGTATTGGAAATATCTGTGCTTATGGCGCAGTTCCCTTCTCCTGAAGTAGCTCAATTGAGCTATGATTACCGCACACTTGGATTAGGTTATGCAAATCTCGGCTCTATGCTGATGGTGAGCGGTATAGCTTATGACAGTGAAGAAGGCCGCGGTATAGCAGGTGCTATCACAGCTATAATGAATGGTGTGGCTTACAAAACATCGGCTGAGATGGCGGCCACTCTGGGCGCTTTCCCTCGCTATGCGGAAAATAAAGAGCACATGATGCGTGTAATGCGCAATCACCGTGCCGCGGCTTATGATGCTGCTGATGCTTTTGAAGGAATAGAAATAAAACCTGTAGGTATCAATGCTAAATATTGTCCGGATTACCTGTTGAAGGCAGCTACAAAGGCATGGGATGATGCAGTGCAGTATGGTGAGCAATATGGTTACCGCAACGCACAGGCTACCGTAATAGCGCCAACAGGCACAATAGGCCTGGTAATGGACTGCGATACTACAGGTGTAGAGCCTGACTTTGCACTCGTGAAGTTCAAGAAACTTTCAGGTGGTGGTTATTTTAAGATCATCAACCAGTCTATACCTGCTGCATTAAAGAAACTGGGCTATACACCGGAACAACAGGATGCCATAGTGAAATATGCTAAAGGCCACGGCACTTTTGCCGGAGCGCCATACATCAACCACCAGAGCCTGAGCGAGAAAGGTTTTATAGGCGAAGAGCTGAAAAAACTGGATACTTTGGTGGAAAGCGCGTTTGAAATTGGTTTTGTATTCAATCATTATAACCTGGGTGAAGAATGCCTGCAGCGCATAGGCTTCACACCGGAACAATATTTTGCACCTGACTTTAACCTGCTGGAATCATTAGGTTTCTCTGATGCAGAAATGGATGCTGCAAACGATTATGTATGCGGTACTATGACCATAGAAGGTGCACCGTTCTTAAAAGATGAGCATCTTTCTGTGTTCGACTGCGCTAACAAGTGTGGTAAAAAAGGTGAACGCTTTATACATGCACATGGCCATATACGTATGATGGGCGCAGTGCAGCCATTTATCAGCGGCGCTATTTCAAAAACCATCAACCTGCCTAATGAGGCAAGCATTGATGAAATAAAAGACTGCTACTACCTGAGCTGGCAGCTGGGCCTGAAGGCTTGTGCGTTGTATCGTGATGGTTCTAAACTGAGCCAGCCGCTGAGTAATAAAAGCGATAAAAAAGAAAAGAAAACCGAAGTTGCAGAAGCTGAGGTGAGCCAGATCGTAGATATGAGCAAACTCACTGTTGGTGAGCTGCTGGAAGAAGTGAACAGGCGTGTACAGGAAAGCCCTGATACACAACTGAAACGCGAACTGAGCCGCATAGTGGAGCGTAAGCAATTGCCTGCAAAACGCCGTGGCTACACCATAAAAGGTAAAGTGGGCGGGCAAGCAATATTCCTGCGCACGGGCGAATACAGTGATGGTACATTGGGCGAAATATTTGTGGATATGGCCAAGGAAGGCGCTACCATGCGCAGCCTGCTGAACAGCTTTGCGATAGCCATATCTGTGGGCCTGCAATACGGTGTGCCGCTGGAAGAGTATGTAGACAAATTTGCGTTTACCCGTTTTGAACCGGCCGGTATTGTGGATCACCCGAATATTAAAACCGCGACGTCGGTGCTGGATTACATCTTCAGGTTACTGGCATATGAATACCTGGACCGCGACGACCTGGTACATGTACCAGACCCTAACAGGCGCACACACCAGCAGGAAATGGAAGCGATACAAATGGAACTATCGCAGGTAAGGGTTACGGCACCACAATCTCCGCAGCCGGTACAGAAACCAAAGAATGCATTGGCACCCTCTGCAGTAGGGGTGAGTGCGCAAAGCAGTCTTGAAATGAAAAAACTGATGGGCACAAGTGCAGATGCCCCGGTATGCCGTAATTGCGGCAACATAACGCTAAGGAATGGTACATGTTATATGTGCCCCAATTGCGGAACAACTACAGGTTGCAGTTAGTAAGAGTGCAATATATAATGTTCTATTTAGACAAATTTAGACAGCAAAAGAACCATCACCTCCATGATGGTTTTTTTGTTTGTGGGAAATTTGAGAAATAAAATCAGTATTTTGTTGTATAAAGAACTATTTATGAGCAAAGCACAATTATTTTCTATAATCATCTGTTTGCTTATACGTGGTCTATGCTGTAGTGCTCAAACGAGTAATATTGCCATTCCAAAGTTTAATGATAAATATTCACAAACAGTAGCAAAACTCGAATCTGGCAATACCGACATTGACTATCGTGAGTTTCGTTTCTCTTTTCTTGAAAGTAAACAATATGATTATGCACAAGAGAGCTTTAAACTATTTGATAGTTTAAAAAAAGAGTTGTTCAATCAGGTAGAAAAAAGAAATTCCTCGAAAGTAGTTTCTATCTCTGAGACACTATTAAGTATTGATTATACTTATTTATGGGCTCAAAAATATTTGTATCAAACATATAGAATCATAGGGGATTCCGTCAATATGAAAAAATATAAGAGAATTGAACTTGGGTTATTAACATCAATATGCGAAGGAGGTAATGGTCATTCGTGTGAAGCATGTTGGGAAGCAAGTCAGGTGTATGAAGAATATTTCATTTTGGATATGTTAAATGCAAAACGAATCAAACAAACAATTGCCCAATGTACAGGCCATATCTGTGATAATCTGGAAGTAAAAGCAGAGGATGGCACAATAAAAAACTATTTTTTTGAAATCACTAAGATGCTTACTAATACTCAGAAAAAATTAGATCAGAAGAAATAAAGTGGAAAATTAATATGCTCTACAAAGACGATCTAGAATCACCCCGCATAATTACCCGCTTCCTCACTCAGGATGATGTTACTCCCTGGATGGAATACTGCAATGATCCTATCGCTACCACGTTTACTTCTTTTCCGCATAAAAAAACCGCTTCTGAAATGGCGCAGTACTGGATCGATCTGTCTCTTAAACGATATGCAGAAAACAGGCTTGGGCTGCAGGCATTATTAGATAAAGAAACAGGAGCGTTTATAGGGCAATGTGGGTTATTACAGCAGGAGATAAATGGCAGACTCGAGATAGAAGTCGGGTACCATCTTATACGCAGGTTTTGGGGTATGGGTTATGCTACAGAGGCGGCACAAATGTTCAGGGATTATGGTTTTGAAAATAGTGCTGTTAAGTCATTAATTTCTATTATTCATCCACTCAATGAACCATCCCAAAAAGTAGCAATGCGCAATGGTATGAAACTGGTGGATACAAAGGCTATTTTCAGGGAACACGAATATCATTTGTACAGGATCACCAAAGCGGAATGGGAAGTTGTTAGAAATGTATAAGAAAGCTTACTTCACCGGCGTGAGCAATGAATAAATAGCGGAGTCCCAGAATTTATCTTCAAAGAAATAATTCTCTTTATAGTATGCCTCACGCACAAAGCCATTATGCTCCAACAAGTGTTTGGAAGCTGTATTTTCAGGGTCTATGTTTGCTTCTACTGAGTGGAATTTCAGAGTATGGAAACCATAGTGTAATATGGCTTTCAAGGCTTCATTGGAGAATACGCGGACAGTGACCCCCTAATTCCGCGCGAAGGTGACCCCACCATTCCGCGTCAAAGTGACCCTCCTTTTCCACGGTAAAGTGACCCCTCTAAAATAGTTGAGTGCTCAGTTGTTTTACGAACCATTAGTTCTTTGGATCTATGTATTAACCTTACATAAATCCAAATAAGAATGGCAAATCAAACGATTAACATGAGCAAACTACGACAAGTGATTAAATTGTATTGTCATCATATGGGCACTCGAAAAATCAGTGAGTCCATTGGTGTTTCGAGGAACACGGTAAAGAAATACATCCGAAAGTTTCAGTACCTGGGAAGCACCTGGGCAGAGCTATCCCTGATGGCTGATAAGGAGTTAAATGATTTATTTAATGAAGAGCCGGTACCGGCACCCAGCGAGAAATTAGAGAAGCTGATAGCTCAATTTCCTGTGGCTGAGAAGCGTCTGAAGCAGCCGGGAATGACCTTGTTCAAGCTATGGGAAGACTATATATTAAAGCATCCAGACGGCTTTCAGACGACCGCCTTCTACAGGCACTTTAAACTTTGGAAGAGCAGATCACATCCATCCATGCACATGGTGCACAAGGCCGGCGACAAGATGTTTGTGGACTATGCCGGGGACAAGCTGCGGATAGTGGATATACTTACCGGGGAAATACGAAGCGTGGAGGTGTTTGTGGCAATATTGGGAGCAAGCCAGTTCACTTATGTTCAGGCAATAGAAAGCCAGAATATGGAGGACTTTATCCTGTGCTGTGAGAACGCGCTTCGTTTCTTTGGAGGAGCTCCATCAGCCATTGTACCAGACAATCTGAAGGCTGCGGTT
>CAIRZD010000042.1 GCA_903882965.1 uncultured Bacteroidota bacterium | reverse complement strand
GGCTGGGAATTATTGTTAAGGTTATAATTAACTTTCACTTCCTTACCCGCGTTTAAACCATTAATGGTAACAGCGCAATCATTTTTCCCTTGTGATGTGGGGGTTATAGGGGTTTCGGAAGAAATGCGAATTGGTGGATTAGCAAGTACCACATCTGCCCCCTTCGCATTTTGTTTCTTAATTGTTGCTACAATTGCGGTATAATTTCCTGCACAAAGGTTAGGAATTTTTACCTGTCCATCTGGTTGCACCATAGCTGAATAACTTGTGGCTTGTGTACCATTCAAACTATAATCTACAGTCACCTGCTTATTTGGTGGTAATCCATTGAGGGCAATGCTACCATCGCATAAGCCACATTTTGATGGAGGGCTTTGATAAACAGAAGAAATGACTATGGGGGCCGATTTCTTTCCGAGAAAAAAACGAACACCAATATTTAAGCCATAGGATTGATTAATACTAGTGGTTACATTGTTCATTACAGAACTGTAAGTGCCTATGCCATCTGCAAGGCGATAATTAGTTTGCGCATTATTCTTAAATGGCTGTAACATATAATATGCTCCGAAATTAAGTGCAACATTATCAGACAGAAAATAATTAAATGACGGCTTTACGATAAGGCCAACAGAGCCCATATTATATGATGTAGTGCCTGTACGGGTTCCAGGGCTCAATCCTTCACCTACATTATAACCAAGCGCACGTTTTGCATTTACATAATCCAAATAGTTGCCAGTCGGATTATTTTTTAGAAATTCTGCTTTAGTTATCATCCAATCGTTAGATGACGGTATAGGCGAATTATCGTATACCGACACTGTTCCGCCGTCACCAGTTGATACGAGTTTATATATTGCCTCATAATCAAAAGAGGCATGCGTTGTGTAGGCATTATTCATTTGCAAATTGAACAATGCTCCTGCATCAGCTGCGAAGCCCCAATGTTTAGAAAAACGGTTCTTATACTTCAGTACCAAGGGGATATTAATATTGGTAGAGATAATAGATTCTCTTACATCATCTCCCGTTACTAACTGCCTGTAAATATTTCCGGCACCATCTGTGGCCTGATATTCTGTATGGTAATTATTAAGAATAGCTTCTCCGTACTGCTGCATATACATAAAACCCAACCCAATACCAAAATGGCGTTTATGACCAAAGAAGAAACCCAGTTGCGCATCTGCACCAAAGGAGTATCCGTCTTTATATTTTAATTGTCCTGTATTTGTATTAAGCGTGTTTGGGTAACTGGCATTTGTATTTGCCGTATTAAAAGTCTGGCTTACCCCACCACCAAGGAGGTCTATATCAATGATCCATCTTGATAAAAGGCTATCTGCACGGTAATCAGAGTTTTGCGTCTGTGCTAGTCCTGACAAAACACCCCCTGCGGCAATAAATAGTAATAATAGTTTTTTCATTTTATAAATTTTGACGTTGAATTTTTAGTTTTTAATAAATGTTGTGCTTGTGATCTTAATGCCATTACGCTGGCAGGTAATAAGGTAAGGTCCTGCTGGCAAAGAAATGACATCAATTGTTGCTTTATTGTCTATAGTCAGAACTGAATTGAGTTTTTGACCAAGCATATTAAATACGTCTACTTGCACCGGAGTATAAGCAACTGAATTAATGGTTACATTAATCAGATTGTTTGCAGGATTTGGATAGATGGAAACACTTGTAGCTTCAGTACTTACACTTTGTACTGTAGTGGGAGTGATGTAGTATGTTTTCTGCATACAACTCCCGGATGTAGTTATTACCCAGTAATAATTATAAGCAAAATAAGGACTTTCATTTAAATAATCCTGGTTAACTGCGCCAATAATTATTGTTGAATCCAATGTATTTATATTATCATAACCCCATTGATAAGAATCCTCATTACTAGGTGTACAAACAAAATGATTATTGAAGTATACAACCTCAGGCGTTTGTGACACATCAGTGCTTACATTAACAGTAACCGTTGCTTGACTTCTACAGGATGTGCCAGCCTCTGTTGCAGTCAAAGTAACATTGGCAACACCAGGAGAATTAAAATTCACAAGTGAATATTGATCAGACGTGCCTTGCGCCCAAACAACTGCATTAGTTGCTGTCCAGGTATAGGTATCGCCTACGGGAGGCAAAGTAGCCGCACCGAAATTTTGGTACATACTACCCGAACAAAGAGATGAAGGTGATTGTGTTGAAATAACCGGGACTAGTGGAATAGGATATACAGTAATTATGTCTGTGGCTATAGCGGCGCCACATACATTAGTAACTGTATAAATCACAGTATCAATACCAGATGAAATACCTGTGATTATGCCGTCCGAAACTACAGCCATTCCATTGCTGCTGCTCCATACGCCACCCGCTGCTGCATCAGTCAGCGTGATGGAAGAACCAACACAAACATTTGATGGGCCTGTAATGCTTCCTGCATAAGGAGAAGGATTAATCGTGACAGTTTTGGTAGCTGTTGCAGTGCAACCTAAACCAGTAATTGAGTAGCTAATAGTATCAATGCCTGCTATAACACCGATAACAAGATCGCCTAAAACCAATGCTGTATTATTACTTCCGCTCCATGTACCGCCAGAAGCTGTATCAATCAATGTGATTGACGAACCAACGCATACAGCTGATGGGCCTGTAATAATACCAGCATCTGGCAATGGATTTATAGTTATAGTTTTAGTGGCCGTATCAATACCGCAGATATTACTAACTGAATACACTATTGTATCTATACTCGCTATCATACCTGTAACGATACCATTTAAAACCGTAGCTGTAGCGTTACTTCCGCTCCATGCACCGCCGGGAATATTATCTGCTAATGTAATTGAAGAGCCCACGCAAACAGTTGAAGGGCCCGTAATAATACCTGCATATGGCAATGGGTTGACGATGATCGTTTTTGTTGCCGTATCTGTACCACACAAATTTGAAACAGTATACACAATAGTATCTATGCCTGGTATGATCCCATAAACAGTATTATTCACCGCTAATGCTGTTGCATTGTCAGCACTCCATGTACCACCCGATGCCGTATCTGTTAATATGATGGATGAACCTACACAAACACTTGAAGCACCTGTGATGATACCAGCATATGGTAATGGATTTACAGTTATTGTTTTGGCAGCCTTTTCTACACCACAAATATTGGTAACTGTATAAACTATCGTATCAATACCGGCTGTAACTCCTGTAATACTATCACCTGCTACGCTAGCTGAGGCATTATTACTGCTCCACGTACCACCCGGAGCGCCATCAACTAATATAATTACTGAACCTACACACACACTTGACGGGCCAATTATATTGCCAGCATTCGGCAATTGATTTATTGTTATTGTTTTAGCTGCGGTATCTGTGCCACATGCATTTGTGATTACATACTTGATCGTATCAATACCCGGTGTGACCCCAGTAACATGGCCTAAGATGACAAAGGCATTCGCATTGCTACTCCATATACCACCGGGTGTATTATCAGTTAGTGTTATTGAAGAGCCAACACATACACTTGAAAGGCCAGTGATAACACCTGCATTTTGGAAGGTATCTATAGTCACGATTTTAATCGCCGTATCTGAACCGCAAGAATCTGTTACAGTATACATAATAACATCAGTGCCTGCAGATATACCAATAATCAAACCTCCGATAAATGTAGCGTTGGTATTGCTGGCACTCCATGAGCCGCCTATTACAGAATCTACTAAGGTAATTGATGAGCCACGGCATACACTTGATGGCCCTGTAATATTGCCTGCATATGCTCCCACAATAATGGGCTTAACAGCTATACAACCATTAGTGATCGTGTAAGTGATAGTTGGTATTCCTTTCGTTATTCCAGTAACCACGCCAGAACCTGAGCCTATAGTTGCCTGGGCTGGATTACTGCTGCTCCATACACCATTTGAGGAGGTATCACTTAAAGTTATCGAAGATCCGAGGCATACACTACCAGGGCCTGTTATGGGTGCAGGTGAAGGATTTACCGTAACAGTAGTTGTATTCACACAACCTGCGGGTGATATGTATCTAATAGAAACGGCACCCGGAGTTATCCCCGTTACTTTTCCGGAGGTATCAATAGTAGCTATTGAAGTATCAAGGCTGACCCATGTGCCACCTGCCGCAGAATCAGTGAGGATAGTTGCAAAACCCTGACAAATATTGAATGTACCACCAATGGCGGGTGCGACACATGCACTATCGCTGGTTATAGCAATATCACTACCATTAATAGCTATAGCACCATTGATCGTAAGTACTCTACCGCTAATTGTATCTGCGTTATTTAAAGTGATCGCACCTGCTGCAACAATTGTTCCGTTAAAAAGAGAGTTATCATATATATGCACTGCACCATCAACCTTCCAATACACATTTTTTGCCTGGGCTCCGTTGATCAATATTATTTTCGAAAAAGTGCTTGTTGAAAAAGCTCCATTTATCTGAAGAACAAATACAGCATTAGGATTTCCTTCTGCATTGAGGTATATATTCCCCGTAAATGTCAGTACAGCTCCCATATGATAAGTATGTGGCGTAAGCACAAGGTCATAACCGAACTGCGCAGGATATAATAAATTAATATCCGGAGTAAGTGTATTTAAATAGTTGTAAACATTTGTAAGATCGCCAGCCGATGCAGCAGTTGAAGCATCCGGTACAGGATGAATCATGCCAGTTACATCCGAAGAATCAAATCCGGTGGTTAAACCAGAATTTGTTCCCACATCTCCGGTAACATATGTTATACCTGTGTTTGTAACAGGTCCTATACTGGAAAATATTCCATAAGCCGCTGTAGAAACAAGTGCAGGAGCCGCCGGCCCAGTAAGTACAGGACTGCCGCACCCTATAGGGGTATATGCAAGATCCGAATTAGTTGTTATAGCCCCATTAATGGAAAGCGCCCTTCCTTCAAGTGTATCATTGGCATTCAAATTAATAGCCGCATTGTGTGCAATAATAGTTCCTCTCATTGTGCTTCCTGCGGCTATACTTACTAAGCCTTCCACTTTCCAAAACACATTACACGCCATTGCACCATTGACCAATATAATCTTTGAAGCTGCATTTGCAGATAGGGCCCCTTGTATCTGAAATATAAATACAGCATTAGGGTTCCCCTTGGCATCTAAAATAAGATCTAAGCTCAATGTTGCCGGAGCTGGTATATAATAAACGCCACCAATAAGCGTATCTCCATTTCCGAGTAATGAGGATGGAAAGAAAGTGGGTATCTCGCTATTTAATTGAAGATATGCGCTCAACAAATCGGTAGCACATTGTCCACTGGCTACAGTACCATCGTCCATAACACCATCTACATTACCAAAACCTGTACTGGAACCGCTATTTGAAGCTACATTGCCAGTAAGATGGGTAAGGTGTGGAATTCCCGAATTTGTAACTGCCCCAACAGTAGTAAAGAGGACGAAATTGGCTGCGGTTCCTAAATTCGGCGCTGTCTGTGCTAAAATTACGCCGGGCATTAAAAATAAAACAAAAGCAGCTAATGCATTAAGTAGTCTAATATTCATATAATTTAATCTGCATTGTGAATTAATTTTCACAACAAAAAATATATGAGGTAACAATCATGCCATGGAATATTTTGACCATAGGTTTTGCTTATAGGAATATCAGAATAAAATTAATCAAACGTTTGT
>CAIRZD010000041.1 GCA_903882965.1 uncultured Bacteroidota bacterium | reverse complement strand
CCTGCAAAAAGATATTTTCTGGAAAAACTCAACCTTGTTCCAGTAAAATCAGGCTTTCCCAAAGATATTTTGCCCTTTTTGAAAAAGTTCCGTATGTTTATGTCCTTAAATAATTTAAAAATATCCTTTTGCCTCCTGAAACAGGATTATCTATTGTATAGGCTATCCGCAACACGAAAATGTTAGTATTTATTAGAAAATATTTTTTCCGGGTATGTTATGATAAAAGCATCGTAGCCTTTTGTGCATTTATCTTAGAGTTCATCGAATAAAAATCTCAACAAATATTATTTTCTTTTTGAGTGGCAAGTAAAACAAGGTAAAAGTGTCATTGTTTATGATATTTTTAAATTGTTCACAATAATAAATAACTTAACTTTGCTCACATTTTTAATAAAAACAACATATGAGCACAATGACTCGTTCCAAAATTGACTTTAAATTGCCTTACAAGGTTGCCGATATTAGCCTTGCAGAATGGGGCCGTAAAGAAATCAGGCTTGCAGAAGCTGAAATGCCCGGCCTGATGGCCATCCGCGCCGAATATGGTGCTAAAAAGCCACTGAAAGGCGCGCGTATAGCCGGCTGTCTTCATATGACGATTCAAACGGCAGTGCTGATAGAAACATTGATTGAATTGGGTGCTGAAGTACGTTGGAGTTCCTGTAATATCTTTTCCACGCAAGATCATGCTGCCGCAGCAATTGCTGCCGCAGGTATCGGTGTGTTTGCATGGAAGGGCCAGTCACTTCAGGATGCAGATTGGTGTATAGAGCAAACTTTATTTTTCGGTAGCGAAGATCGTCCGCTCAATATGATACTTGATGACGGTGGAGACCTCACAAATATTGTACTCGACCATTATACAGAATTGGTACATCACATAAAAGGCCTGAGCGAGGAAACAACTACCGGTGTACATCGCTTGTATGAAAGAATGCAGAAAGGCACACTGCCAATGCCTGCTATCAATGTTAATGACTCAGTTACCAAATCTAAATTCGATAACAAATATGGTTGTAAAGAGAGTTTGGTGGATGCTATCCGCCGTGCTACAGATGTGATGATGGCTGGTAAAGTAGCAGTTGTAGGTGGTTATGGAGATGTGGGTAAAGGCTCTGCTGAATCATTGCGTGGTGCAGGTGCGCGTGTTATCGTTACCGAAATAGACCCTATATGTGCGTTACAGGCTGCTATGGATGGCTTTGAAGTAAAGAAAATGATCGATGCTGTAAAAGAAGCTGATATCATCGTTACTGCTTCCGGTTGCCGCGACCTGATCACTGAAAAGCATTTCCGTGCAATGAAGGATAAGGCTATTGTTTGTAACATTGGCCACTTCGATATTGAAATAGATATGGCATGGCTCAATGGCAATTATGGCAAAACTAAAGACACTATAAAGCCACAGGTTGACCTTTATAACATAGATGGTAAAGAAGTGATCGTATTAGCAGAAGGCCGCCTGGTGAATTTAGGCTGTGCAACAGGCCATCCTAGTTTCGTAATGAGTAACTCATTCAGCAACCAAACGCTGGCTCAAATAGAACTGTGGTTGCACCATAGCAACTATGAGAATAAAGTATACGTATTACCTAAGCACCTCGATGAAAAAGTAGCTCGCCTGCACCTTGCGAAAGTGGGTGTTCAGCTTGAAGAGTTAACTGATGCACAGGCTGAATATCTTGGTATCCCCAAACACGGGCCATACAAGGCTGAGATGTATCGTTATTAAAATTAAAAACTACGGCTTTTGCCTGAGTTTAATTATAAAATTGAGGGCCAGCATTTTGCTGGCCCTCAATTTTTAGGCGACCTTAACGTCACTTTGGGCAAGGCCATTGAAAATACTGTTCAGTAATTCACTTTTAATGGACTGTGAGTTATGGACATCGTTTATCCATACCTGTATATTTACGTTCATTGATTTATCGGTGACTCCGGATAATAATATTTGAGGAGGGGGCACCATAATAACATGTTGGTTCTTTTCTAAAAGAGCAAGTAGAATTTTTTGAACTGCCTCAAAAGTATTGCCGGGCAATATAGTTATAGGCAGATCTATGCGTACATTATCATTCCTTAAAGTCCAGTTAATAACGCGGCCCGATAAGAGGTCGGCATTTGGCATAATTATCTCTGCGCCTTCATCCATAACAATTTTACTGGAACGGATACCAATGTCCAGCACTCTTCCTTTTTTATCGCCGAGCTCTATAAAATCACCTATCCTGAACGGCTGCTCAAAAATGAGGATAACGCCTGAAACAAGATTATTAACAATGCTTTGTAACCCCAGTCCAATACCTACGCCCAGTGCGCCAAGCACTATAGTGATTTTATCCATTGGTATACCGGAGGCGGCAACAGCTATTAAAAATCCGATCACAATAAGTACTAAGCGCGTCATTGCCAGCCTGGAGCCGTTCTTTTTTACTTCTGGGTCCCATGTTGCATCTTCTTTTCCATATAATGAGCCAACGCCTTGTTGCAACATGTTTGAGACATAAATTATAGCAATAAACAACAAGATATTACCGATCTCAAAAGTGGTACTACCTATCTTTCTTTCTTTTGTAAGGAAATCTAATCCCCACTCAAATAAGAAGTTATAAATATTGAGGCTGATCGTGCATACAATTGTCCAGACGAGAATAGAAATAATTGTTGCAGCATTCCTTAACAGGCGCTGTATTTTTTCAAAATTTAGTTTTGCAGATATCCCCCCCTTTAATTTATTAACCATCGCCTGTAGCTGAAAAGACTCCATAACAATCTCTATAAATACGGAAAGACATATAATCTGCATGAGCGCATGTGAT
>CAIRZD010000040.1 GCA_903882965.1 uncultured Bacteroidota bacterium | reverse complement strand
CTAATACCATTTATAATCATTCTTGCGTTTGCAGATCATGAATGGGCACAGCAGGTTGTATTTATTTCATTTATTGCCTCTGGCATTTTATTATTAAATAGGTACATCAGATCATGGCAAGTATTCGGATCATTTTTTCAATACAGTAAATTTCATTTTTTTATGTACCTTTGCGCCTCGGAATTATTACCCTTGGCGGTTTTAATGAAGCTATTAGTGAAAGGACTCATGTTTTATTAGCTAAATATCAATATTAAACCTGCCATTTTCCGGAAAACTTCCGATAATCCTCGTATATGGCCAAAGTCGTTCGCGCGCAAAAGAAGGTTGCAGAAAAAAAGGAACTGAAAGTAGGCAGTATATTAATAACGCAACCACGCCCGGAAACGGAAAAGTCTCCTTATTTCGACCTTGCTAAAAAGTATGACCTGAAATTGGATTTTCATGCATTCATACGTGTAGAAGGGCTGCCTGGAAAAGAATTCCGTAAACAAAGGGTTGATATTGCAGAGTATACGGCTATCATTTTTACCAGCCGTTATGCAGTGGATCATTTTTTCAGGATATGTGAAGAGCTGAAGTTTAAGGTATCACAGGATATGAAGTATTTCTGCATTACAGAAGCTGTGGCGCTTTATCTGCAAAAATTTATCCTTTATCGCAAACGTAAAGTATTCTTCTCTGCCGATGGTAGCACTGCCGGCTTGCTCGAGGTGATAGGCAAGCACAAGGCCGAAAAGTATATACTCCCCGTTTCTGATTCAACAAAAAATGACATTGCACAATATCTTATAAAGCATAGCATAAAATACACGGAGGCTACCCTATACCGTATGGCATCTAATGACATAGCCTCGGTCATGAAGTCGGCTTATGATATGATCGTGTTCTTTAGTCCGCTAAGTGTGCTTACTTTATTTGAATACAACCCTGCTTTTAAACAAAACGGCACTATGATAGGCGCATTTGGCCCTACTACCTCAAAGGCAGTGGAAGAAAGCGGGCTTCGCCTTGATATTAAAGCCCCAATGCCTAATGCGCCGTCTATGGTATCTGCATTAGAGATGTTCCTTTCTGCGATAAAGAAATAGTTAAATGGCTCAATGGCTCAATGGCTCAATGGCTCAATGGCTCAATGGCTCAATGGCTCAATGGCTCAATGGCTCAATAAATTTCAGGGCTTGCAAGTAAACGTATTTTCATTATTATTTAAAATTTAATTGACTTAAAGGCAATCATTAAGCCATTGAGCTATTAAGCCATTGAGCCATTATCTTTACATCATGCCCAACAGACTGATTAACGAACAAAGCCCATACCTTCTTCAACACGCTAATAATCCCGTAGACTGGTATCCCTGGGGCAATGAGGCATTTGACAAAGCTAAAGAAGAGCATAAGCCCGTAATTGTAAGCATAGGTTATGCAGCATGCCATTGGTGCCATGTAATGGAGCACGAAAGTTTTGAAAATGAACCGGTTGCTGCTTATATGAATGAGCATTTTGTATGCATCAAGGTAGACAGGGAAGAACATCCTGATGTAGACCACATGTATATGGATGCGGTACAGGCAATAGGTGGTAGCGGTGGCTGGCCGCTCAATGTATTTGTTACACCCGATCGTGCTCCTTTTTATGGAGGTACTTATTACCCGCCCAGGCAGGCATATAACAGACCTTCGTGGATGCAGTTATTGAATCGTATATCAGATTTATGGACAGACCAATATGATGAAGTGACCCTGCAGGCAGAGCAGATGATACAGCACCTGAGACAGGCTTCACAGAGAATAACCCAAACTCAAAATGCGGCATCAGCAATTGATAAAGAAACGTGCAGAAAGATCGCTGATAACCTGCTGAAGCAGGCAGATAAAGAGCATGGCGGTTTTGGTAATGCACCGAAATTTCCCGGCACAATGGCAATCAGTTATTTGTTGGAACATTATCATTTCACGGGCTATGAGCCGGCATTAAAACATGCGTTGCGCAGCCTCGATGCCATGATAGAGGGCGGTATATACGACCAGCTCGGAGGCGGCTTTGCACGTTATGCTACCGATAATAACTGGCTCATTCCTCATTTTGAGAAAATGCTGTATGACAATGCTTTATTGATCTCGTGTCTTTGCGATGGTTATAGCGTTACAAAAGATGTTCGGTACAAAACAATTATAGAGGAAACGATCGCATTTACAGAAAGGGAATTAAAAAATAAAAGTGGCGGCTACTATTGTGCGCTGGATGCCGATAGCGAGGGGATTGAAGGCAAATTTTACACTTTTACCTGGCGGGAATGGACAGATGCATTAGGTGAAAATGATGAAGTGGCAGCACAGTATTTTGGTGTGACGCAGGAAGGGAATTGGGAAGGAACAAACATACTGCATATTGCTGCAAGTATAGAAGATGTAGCTACTCTTAATAAATTGACAGCCGATGAAGTGATACAACGTATTGAAGCAGTTAAACCCATACTGCTTGCTGCCCGCAGCATAAGGCCTAGGCCGCAGACAGACGATAAAAGTCTGCTATCCTGGAATGCCCTGATGAACATTAGCCTCAGTAAGGCAGGAGTAGTATTGAACAATAGTAAATACCTCCAACACGCAGCAGATCATTTACAGTGGATGTTAACGGCATTTCAAATCGAAGGGGCATTAATGCATGTATGGAAAAACGGAACTGCAAAAATACCTGCTAAACTCGATGACTATGCTTACCTGATGCAGGCTATGCTGCAACTGGCATCTGCTACAGGAGAAAATAAATGGATAGTGAAAGCCAATGAGTTACTAACCACGGTAATAGCTGAATTTAGTCATGGTGATGGCTTTTTCTATTACTCTCCCGTCTCGCAAAAAGATATACCGGTAAGAAAGGTGGATTTGTATGATGGTGCTGTACCTTCTGCCAATGCTTTGATGGCGCATAACCTATGGCTATGTGGTATGGTTATGGAGAATAGCCTTTGGGTGCAGCAGGCGGCCCTTATGCTTCGCAACATGAGCGATACGGCTATGCGCTATAGTTATTCTTTCGGCTACTGGGCTTTTATGCTGGAAAGGCACATTATGGGTATGAAAACCGTAGTTTGTTCGGGTATTACTGCAAATGAATACAGGGATGAGTTACAGGCAAACTACCTTCCGCAGGCTTTTATCCTCACTTCGCAAAAAGAAATATCTGAATTGCCTATCCTTGAAAAAAAATTTTTTGCTGATAAAATGTATATATTTGTTTGCACGGAACAGGCTTGCCTATCGCCTGTAAGTAGCGTTAATGAGGCTCTTCCTCTTTTGTAACAATAAAAAAAATATTGAGAAAATATAACTTTTTTCAAATTTTTATTTGGCATATTTATTAACATTTTTTTGCCGAAACTTGTATTTTTGAAAAAAACTTTGAATATTGTGCGTCCGTTCTGTGATGTGAAGATTAAAAGCATGAAAATATTTAGTTGCAAATTTGCAAAAACAATAGATAGTAGTATGAAAAAAACTTCCCTGAAGGTCTCAGCTTTAGCATTGCTCGCACTTGCTTCAAGTTGTGGACAAGCGGGCTAAAATGGCCAGTTAGTAGGTGATCAAACGAAGTCGAGTTATAGGGCGCCATATCCTATCGGG
>CAIRZD010000039.1 GCA_903882965.1 uncultured Bacteroidota bacterium | reverse complement strand
GGTACAATCACGCCCTGCCGAACTCTATAGTCAAAACAGGCAACCTTTACCTGAGCGGGTACAATCACGCCCTGCCGAACTCTATAGTCACCACAGGCGACCTTTACCTGAGACAGTACAATCACGCCCTGCCGAACTCTATAGTCACCACAGGCGAACTTTACCTGAGACAGTACAATCACGCCCTGCCGAACTCTATCGTCACAACAGGCGACCTTGACATGAGACAGTACAATCACGCCCTGCCAAACTCTATCGTCACCACAGGCTACCTTTACCTGAGCGGGTACAATCACGCCCTGCCGAACTCTATCGTCACCACAGGCAAACTTTACATGAGACAGTACAATCACGCCCTGCCAAACTCTATCGTCACAACAGGCGACCTTGACCTCGGCGAAGATAGGACACTAAAAATAGGCAAGCACAAACTAACACTTAAAAATATTGACGGCACTTGTTTTGTAGTCGAAAAAGAAAGAACATCCAGGGGGATCAAAATTTATACAGGCTATAACTTTGTCTCAATGACTAAGAATGTCATAGAGAAACAACCCTGTTTTGTAGCCGAAAAGGATGGATTTTTTGCTCACGGCGAAGATGTACGTAAAGCTATAGGGGATTTGAATTTTAAAATAGTATCCGAAAAGCTAAAGAAAGAACCTATTGATGCAGATACCTTGCTGACCGTAAAACACTATAGGCTTATCACTGGTAGCTGTGATATGGGCTGTAGAAATTTTATGAAGAAAAACGGATTGGAATATAAGGTAGTAGATAACGAAACAGTAGAAGTAAACCCGATCAAAGCAAAAGACTTGTTGCCATTGTTGAAGAAAAACAATGCGTACGGATTAGAGAAATTCGTGGATTTGATAACTTTTTAAATAAAAATAGCAAAACAATGATAACAACAATAGACAGCAGCCTAAGGGTCTTCATGGTCACAGGCGACAATAACAGGCAAATATTCTGCAACATGACAGAGCTTGAGGAGGCATTCCTCGACTTCGATGACAAGGACTCTGTACAGATATTTGAGTTTTGGAATAGCAGAGCTTCGCGCGTATCGCTCAAGAAGGCTATAGGCTACCTCAAGACAAATCAGCTACAGTGTGACATACTGAGCAAGTACGCAGGTAGACCCAAAGGCATGACAAACGAGGAGCGCAGGGAATTGAAAACCCTAATCGGTCATTGATTTTACAGGTTCAAAGCCCTATATAATGTGTGATGACGGCTCACCTCTCGGGGTGGGCTGTAAACAAGCTAAAATCAAAAGGAGAGCAAAATGGAAAATCAAACAACAGGGCTACTGCGCAAAGGACGCTTAGTCGGGCAGGTGAGCATTTGGATAGATAAGAATGGGAGGGAGATAGCAGAAGGACAGGAAGTGCATGTGCCTGAGCCAAATCCTGATGACGGCTACCAGCTCCCATTCTCGGGTACGGTTGTGGGATTTAGAAATGGGAACGTACAGGTAGAGGACGGAGATAGGGATGTGTGGGAGATTGAGCCACAAAGACTGTCCATTGCTACTGGCGAAGTGATAGAAATAGAGGAGGAATAACCCCTAAAAACACAAAGCAATGAACATCACACACGACCAAATACAGATAGGCGCAATAGTCGCGCTAATATCAGTAGTCACCCTGCTACTTGTACTCGCATGGGTACAGAACACAGAGCACGCATCGGATCGAAAGAAACTACTTGGGCGCATTAGGGGACTTGTTGACTTTCAGGACTCAGAGAGTCTTGAGTGGCTACAACGCAAAAGAGAAATGAATAAGAGGATTGAGTCAAAAAGCTCTACAATAGCATTTCTGCGGCAAGAGATACAGGACGGAGAGAAGGCGAATTCTATCTTACAGAAGATGTATCAAGGGCTTCTGAACCAATATAATAAGCAAGCTAGGGAGCACAGGAAATTATTAATCACACACAAAATAAATATCACATGAAAAACACAAACCTAATCAATGCCATCCTGAATGCAATAGCTTCAGGAGTAGATGGGCAGACATTCGACAGTCAAGGCAATGTACTTGATGTCGGTAATAATGATATTGTCACAGTGACCTGCATAAACGTAGATGGACTATGGGGGTCAGCTGAAGCCGATGACTTTATAGAAAAGTATACTAGCTTCATCGAAGAAGCGCCACAGACCTGCGTAGGCGTATTTAGGCTCCACACAAAAGAGGGGCACAAAAAAGACCTGTACAGTGTAGACATAAATGTACTTGTTGATCCCAAGCACAGGGCAAATACACTGGAGTTCGCACAGAAGAATGGTCAAATATCAATCTGGTCTGGGTCTGAACAAAAAGCTATCCCTACCAATGGCAGCGGAGAGGCAAGACTGGCTAATCCGGCAATGATGATACTGGCAGCTCAAAGAGTCATATCTGGGAGGCCATTTTGGAAGCCTGTAGAGGTATTTGAGATGATGGTTGAAGACCATGAGCACCAAGTCGTCACAATGTCATGGGGAGGCGAAGAGGATAATAGCCAGCGTGTTACTGTGCCAATCAAACTATCGCGCTCAGGCAAGCCACAAGACATTCTACCTGCCATTCTACAAATACTCGCAGACTACGAAAAAACAGAAGAGTATGAGGCTCAAATCCTATCGTCCCAAAAAGATGTTAATTATGAATGGGCAGACTTGGAGGTGTATCTCAGAAGCGAAGATGGAGAAACTGCATTCGCGTTTAATATCCATCTATCAAAAGAGGGTATATATGAAGCACAAAACACACCAAAAGACAGTAGCGCAGGAGAGACAAAAGTAGCCTATGTGCCAACCGTGCAAGTAAACCCCATAGATGTAGCCAAGGTAGCCGTAATCATTGAGCAAGAAAGAGGGCTGGAAATAGAAAAAGGCTTCGGCAAGGGATCGAAAATAGACCCAAGGGAGCTGATCGCGCAATGGTCGCTGCGATTTGTGCAGAAATATCAGCTCATCCTTGATTGGTCCGACTTCCCCCATATGGACTGGGCAAAAGAGAAAGGGATAAGCAACTGGGGTGATGCAATAGCGGACTTCGCAGATCAAAAGCTGTCTAAAATGTAGTATTATTTCATTGGGCGTACTGGTAGATCGTATAACCCCCCCCCTTCAACTTTATAATTTCAATACACATAAAAAATAAACTAACATGAGACTACCAGCAGCCCAGCGATCAATAGCGGTTAAACAGCTTATCAAGATGGTAGACAAAATAATTCAGGATAAGTCAAAACCAGTAATCGCTAAACACAGCAAACCCCTTTTAAAACTTGAAAATATTTAACCAATGTAGAAAATGAACAAAAGAGCAGCCGATCCGCTGACTGATGCCGTTCTTGATATAATCCGGAATCTCACAGGTAAAGATTTCGATTATGAATTATCCCGTTTCTGTATCTATATTCTGACGGCTATCGGGGCAGTATTACTATTAGCTTATTATTTATAAAACCAAAACTATGACACCAATCGAATCAAAACTGTGGGCGCACAAAGCTCAATATGTACACTGGCAGCTATTCGGAAATGCACTCAGAACATGGCGAAACTATAAACTGTCTTTAGATATTGCTCACCTAATAGAGTTAGCGGTATGACTGGGCTTATTACTTATAAAATAAAAAAAGATGACGCAATATATTAGCTATCTACGAGTATCTACCCAAAGACAAGGGGCTTCAGGTCTAGGTTTGGAGGCGCAACAAAAAACTATATCAGATTATATCGCCAGACAACAGGGTGAGCTTATCTCCGAGTATGTAGAGGTAATGTCGGGAACAGGTAAGAAGCGCCGTATAGAGGTCTACAAGGCGATCTCTGAGGCAAGAAAAAAGAAAGCCACGCTGATAGTTGCCAAACTTGACCGCCTAGCCAGAGATACCGAGTTTATAGCTGCGGTTCAAAAAATGGACATCGATATAGTCTTTTGCGATCTGCCACAAGCAAATAAGATGGTAATCGGCATCATGGCATTAATTGCCGACTACGAGGCTGGCTTGATAAGTAAGCGTACAAAAGATGCTCTGCAAGCAAGAAGGGCAAGGGGGCATATACTAGGTAATCCGGAAATTGCTAAATTCGCTTCTGCGGGAGCTAGGGCTAGGTCTGAGAGCAGAAGTACGGGGCAGACAGCAAATAAGGCGCTCACTGGGCTGATCTTGCAAATGAGGGGCGCTGGCAGGTCGAACAGTGAAATAGCCGAAGAGCTAAACAACCAAAACTTCAGAACCACCACAGGTAAAGAGTGGCAAAAAGATAACGTGCAAAAGGTTTATAAATCATCCTCAAAAATAAAAGCATGAATGCAATAATCGAACAACACCCATTCGTAGGGATTATAGTAATCTGTCTACTTGTAAGCGCAGCATTAGGCTTCGGGGTCGGTTGGATTCTATCTGAATTCTATTTCTTAAAGGCAAAAACAAGCACCAATGAGTAGAAATCAATCGTACACATCGGGAGATGCTGTCCCGGTCCGAGCGTTCACAATAGATGGGGATCCAGCGGGAGAGTTTGAGTCTATATCTAAAGCCAGTAGAGCCCTATTCATTAGGAAACCAGCAACCATCTGGAATAACGCCTTTTGCATTTCCAGATCTGCATCAAACAAGCCTAGGGGTGTTAAGTCCTACAAGACAGGCATGAAGTACGTATTTGAGGTTATTCACCCACAAAATAAAGCTAACAGATGAAAGATCAAGGAGACCCACTAGCAGAGCTGGCCTGTAGAGCTATAGAGTCGCTTACCGGCAAAACCCCAAGCTATTCAATAGTGCAGGTATTGCTGTATATAGTTCTGATAACAGCCTCTTGTTATTTTTTATCAACAGTAACACTAAAGCCATGACAGATTCAATGTTCATAAAAGAGGAGGTCACACCATTCAGAATGCGCTACAAGAAGACAATAGCTCCGTATTCATACCCTGGCCTATCCAGCACTCCCGCATTTGTTGAGATGCGCATTATGGAGCGACAGGTCGTTTCGGTAAGAAAGAAAACAATCGACAGTGAGGTTATCCTTGCCTTAGTTTGTAGCTGGTTCAAGGTTACCCCGGAGCTGCTTAATGGCAGAGGGAGGGATAAATCCCGTATAGAGGCAAGAATGGCTTTTTATTGGTTGTGCAGGAAGTATACAAATCTTTCGTCTAGGGAGATGGCAACGATCCTCGGCACAAACCATGATCACTCCACGGTTCTTAATGCAGTAAGAAGGTGTACAGCCCTGATGGAGGCTAATGATCCATTTGGGAGCAATATGAAGGCTTTTTTAGACACTATATCATGAGCACAAAATTCACCATGCAAGACCTGAAAGATAAAGGCTATATAGAGACCGATGGGAGGTGGTTGAGGGTAAAGCCTAAGGCCGTCAGGCAAAACGCCGCCACAGGTAAGAAATCAAGCAAATACCGCAATAAAAGAGTGCAAGACGAGAACGGAGTGCGGTTTGACTCAATGAAGGAGCTGTCAAGGTGGAATACGCTTAAACTTCTGGAGCGATCCGGGGCTATAAGTGACCTAAAGAGACAGGTCTCGTTCGAATTAAATGAAGGAGGCTCGTTTCCGTACAAGTACGTGGCAGACTTTGCTTACTGGGCAGGAGATCAATTCATAGTGGACGACTGCAAGGGTTTTAAAACTCGCGAGTACCTTAAAAAGCGCAAATTGATGCTAAAAATTCATGGGATTACAATACTTGAGACATGAAAAACTCATTAAATACAAACACCTCTATTCCCTGCGCTTGTAGCGTAGTAACTACATTGCGGGGCACAAACAAGAGATGCCGCTCAAGCAAAACTAAGGAGTAAGCATATTAAGCCAAAGGTAAAAGGGAATCAACTGCACCATTGGAATTATAATGAAGAACACTTTAGGGACGTTATTGAACTATCTGTATTAGAGCACAACAAACTGCATCGCTACATGATTTATGACCAAGAGGGGAAGATGTACAGGCGAAGTGATAACAATGTGCTACTGGACACAAAAGAGGCTCACATAGCCTATTATGAATCATTAGCCGATAAGGCATGAAACTAATAGCGTACGGCAACATCAAAGAACGTATTGAGATAATCAGAAAAGAAATTTGGAAAGATATACTATAACCATATCAGACTGACAAGAGATAAATATTTGAGATTTTAAAAATAAATAGCACATGCAAAAGACATTTAACAGGCAATTTATGGTATCAAATAAGGGGTGCTATAGTTTAGGGAAATTAGATAATTGCTCCTTTATGAAAAACGAGACTATATCGCTTACCGATATAGTTGATTCGGAAATTGAGCTAAAAGATAAGTTTTGGTTTGTGTGCAAAAAATTAGCGACAAAAGAGCAGAATCAAAAAATAGCAATTGGAGTAGCGTCTATTGTCCTTGAAATATACGAGGCCAAGTATCCTGACAACAAGTCGCCTCGGATTGCAATTGAGGTTGCAAAGCTGTTTTTAGAAGGTAAGGCAACGATTTCTCAGCTTCGCGAAGCAAGATCAAACGCCGCCGCCGCCGCCGCCGCCACCGCCGCCGCCACCGCCGCCGCTGCTAAAGACGTAAACTACTCTGATCTATTACTTAATTTTCTTAATGATTTTATAAAAATAAACGGCAACGACTAAAAATATTCATCAAACACAACTCTTTTAAAAAAATGCAACTAAGGTTGAATAAGTATATAGTTGCCAAAAATAAAAAGCCATGACCGCATCAGACTACATATCAAGTAATATAGGCGTTTTAATGCCCCTTGTACTTTTCTTCATATCCCTGATAGCTATTGTGGTATATGTATATGATGGAATCGTTTGGAGTCTTAATGTACGATTAAGGGCGGTACGAAAAAATTATCATAACACCTTTTTGGAGTTGATTGACTCTGAGGTAGAGGCATCAATACTAAGTAAGTCAATTAAGGTCTGTGAATCTGCAAATGTTTATCTTCATAAGGAATCTGCTAAATGGAA
Source organism: uncultured Bacteroidota bacterium (assembly GCA_903882965.1). Classification (GTDB taxonomy): domain Bacteria; phylum Bacteroidota; class Bacteroidia; order Chitinophagales; family Chitinophagaceae; genus Nemorincola. The sequence goes on along the minus strand of CAIRZD010000039.1, from coordinate 3,193 downwards.
ACAATCCTGCGAGCAGTGGATGGATGCCAATAAAAAACTATCTAAAGAACTTGAAGAAGAAAAGAGTAACTATAACAGAATGTCGAAGTCATTTAATAAAGTAGTTAATCAGATTGGTATGTTGAAAAGAACAAAAAGTAAGCCATGCCTAGTTGAATAAGGATATAACAATATTTATTTTTGGCAGTGATATATTTTGATGTACAATATTCTTAATAGAAAAACGGTGTTAGTCATTAAATGGATTATTTTTGTATAATGTTAAAGGCTTTGGCATCTCAGTTTTCACTTAAAATGCCAATACAATTTATGCCATTACAGGACTGCGTAAATCTAGCAACACTGTTTATTAAAACAACCATTGAAACGCAGAGTTTAACAGTAGGGTTAAGGGGTTGTGGTGGCGCAATTGATGTGGCTATTATTACTAGAAATTCGTATCTTAAATTTATTAAGAAGAAAGAAATAATTGTAGAATAAAAAATCAAAACAATGAAAAGCAGCGAAATAATTTTTGGGACATTTACCATTGGGATTGGTTCGATAAGCTACACGGCTCCAGCCAATCTAACACACGATATGATTCAATGTATATCTTTTGATGAGAGAAAGGAAATTGAAATGCCGATGATCATCTCTCCAGATGAGAATGAAGTTACCCATGAGGTATTTTTTGGGGAAAATGTCAAAAGAGTTATAAATACATTGACCATCACCTAGACGGTAACGCTGCGCGAGTAATAAAGAAATATTGTTTAACAAAAAATTCACCCGTTGCAAGCGCGGGTGTGCCTGTGGAGTTGCCGACATTAGTCGGGACGTTGAAGCAGGAAGGTGTACACTAAAGTATATCATTGCCTTATTTTTTATCATAAAACAAAAATCACCATAAACCATGTCAAATAAAATATATATCAGCGGCAAAATATCAGATCTTCCCATCGAGGAATATACAGCCCACTTCGCTGATGCGGCACGCCATGTCGAAGATCATGGGCTTATCGCTATAAACCCTGTGAACATACATGGAGATGAGCCTAAAACATGGGAAGGATATATGCTCACCGATATAGAGGCACTTTTTGCATGTGATGGTATTTTGATGCTGCCAAACTGGAAGGATAGCAAAGGAGCACGTATTGAGCATGCCATAGCCTTGGAGATGGGCAAAAAGGTTTTCTATCATTCATTGACGCATGATCTATGACACCCATCCTAAAATCAGACTGCACCATCATTGATAGCGATAAAGCGGTGGAGCCAATGGTAACAGTAGATATGTTATTGGTAAATGCTTTGAGACATCTTGATGATGAAGGAAGAAAAATGCTAGTTGAAAGATTATCGAGTTACGGAAATTCTGCGCCAAAGGTAGAGCCACTGGATATAGATAAGGCTTTGAAACTGCCAACACTGACCGACATAACCGAATACGCCATAAGTTGCCATAGGAATACTAATCATAAGTATGACGGCACAAAGCCCTATGGCCACCACCTCAGCATGGTCGAGAAGGTAGCGAACGAGTTTCAACACCTCTTGGGCATGACCGACACCTTCAATGTGATAGCCGCCTGCTATTGCCATGACCTCATCGAGGATACCAGAGAGACCTACAATGATGTTCTAAAAAGGACAAACAAAGAAATCGCGGATATAGCGTATGCCCTCACCAATGAGAAAGGCAGAAACAGGAAAGAGCGAGCCAATGACAAATACTATCAGGGTATCCGAGACTGCGGAAAAAACGCTGTCTTTGTCAAGGTATGCGACCGAATAGCGAACATCCAATATAGCCTTGAAAATAAATCTGGCATGTTTCATAAGTATGTGAAGGAGAATAACAACTTCATGGGGCAGTTGTACCGAGATGACCTCAAGCCGATGTTCGACAAATTGATTGAGCTAACCAAAACACCAATGCCATGAAAGATCTTAAAGACTTTGATATTAAGCAAGCACTTATAGACTTGAATCAGGCTGCAATTGATCATTTATTTTCAAAAGAAGATAATGCAGTTGAGCGGCTACGTGAAATTAAAATTAAACAAGAACAAATCATCCAAGCCCTTGAACACAAGGATAAGCGGATAGATGAGTTATACGTAATCCGAAAAAATAAGATTGGTTGCAGTACAGATAATGAAATTATAGCCTATTCTACAGACCCAAAAGCATTGGAGATATATCTCACTGAAAAGTTATATTTAGTGAAGGAAACAAATATCCCCAATGGTGAAAATTCTCCCTTATGGATGGAGCCAACATGCACTCATTGGCATCGAATAGATAGACTATCAGCATTGTCAGTCGAACCACTCCCGAAAGCACCTGAGAAATAAAAATTAATCCTTAAAATTCAAACAAATGAAACAACACCCGATATTATTTAGCACACTGATGGTGCAGGCCATCCGCGCAGGCAGAAAGACTATGACGCGGAGGATAGTGAAGCCACAACCTATTGATGATACAGATAGTGGATTTGTATTTGATGGCAAATATAAGGTCGGTGATGTGCTATGGGTGCGGGAGAGCTTTGCAGAGCCTGTCTTATTTGATGGTGCTGAGATGGATTATTACTATAAGGCAGATGGCGATGATATGCGTACCTCCGGCAAATGGAAACCCTCTATCTACATGCCACGAGAAGCAGCGCGGATATTCCTAAAGGTGACAGCGGTGCGCGTGGAGCGTCTAATGGACATATCTGAGCAGGATGCCCTCGCTGAGGGGGTCTTGCAAGATATAGAATGGCACAAAAAGGCATTTGACAAACCTACTATGATGTGGAGATGCTATTTCCAAAATGCAGATATGTGCGAAACGGCTCGTATATCATTCTTCTCTCTATGGAAATCAATCAACGGAGAGGAATCACTAGACGCTAATCCATGGGTATGGGTCTATGAGTTTGAAAGGATAGAGAAGCCGTGAGACAGATGAGCCTATCGCGTGCATAAAACTATAGCTAGTCATAAAAGAGGCACCACCCTTACGGATGATGCCTCTTTCAACCCTAAACCCAATTTATTAAAAGAGTTTGAGTGTATTTTGATTACTTTCCAGCTTCAGCTACCGCAGCAGCATATTTCTTGGGTGCAAAGATTTTCTCAAAGAAAGTCTTGATACCCGCAAATACCGGATTGCCTGTGCCTGATTCAAGATTGCCGATCAGAACTTCACCCTCTTC